>CAJKZL010000006.1 GCA_905204385.1 uncultured Odoribacter sp.
CTGACAGGCATTCCCGTCAGCAAGACCGAGGTAACGGCTCACGCACAATCCACACTGATGGGGAACCTTTACTGGGCGATTCAGAATCCGCAAGATAAACACGCCCCTTTAATTCCGGCATCCGCCAGCGTCCAAAATACTTTACTGGCCTACGAAATCCTTCGTTCAACGGACAAGAAATGTCCGGAACTAGAAAAAATACGGAATTATTTCTTTGAAATCCGCCGAGGCGGCTATTGGCAAAACACCTACGATGCTTCAAGGATTATTGAAACCATTTTCCCGGACCTGACAAGCGACGGAACACCCTTCACCGCTGAACGGAAAAATTATCGATGCGTTCCCCTTCACGGAAGAATATCCGGCTGGTACTCCTATACGGGTAAGAAAAACCGGCTCACTGCCCGTTTTCTTTACTGCCTGGCAAGCCAACTGGGACCCGCAACCCGGCACTGTAGACAAAGGCTTCCGGGTTGAAACGTTTTTCTGCCAGAACAAAGACACCGTAGCCGGCCTCCGGAAAGGTGAGGTTGCCGAACTGATTGCCCGGGTAACTGCGCCATCGGATGCAGAATATGTGGAGATTGAAATCCCTATCCCTGCCGGATGCAGTTATAACAACAAAAAACAGAGTTTTGAATCTACAACTGTCCACTGGGAATATTACAAGGAAAAGGCAGTTATTTTCTTGCCGCACCTTTCCCGGGGAACACACTGCTTTACGATCGAATTAACGCCCCGGTACAGCGGAGAATATCATCTCAATCCTGCCCGGGCAGAATTGATGTATTTCCCGACTTTTTATGGACGGGAAAAAATAAAAACAACCGAAATCCGTTAAAACTTCCGGACCCAAGGAAAAAACGGCTGTCCCTATCGTGAACTGCCCCCAAAAGTCGGACAAAAAACTTTAGGGAGGACACTTCACTTGTAGCGACAGCCGTTTTTCATAACAAAATCTTCACAGGAAAAGTCTCCCCGATTAAAGCTTCTCGATTTCGGCAACAGAAAGCCCGGTGGCTTCTGCGATAATTTCAACTGCCAGATCTTTCGCTTTCAGGTTACGGGCTATTTCCCACTGCTTTTTCCGTTCTCCCTCCGCTAAGCCTTTTTGAAGGCCCTCGGCCAATCCCTCTGCCAGCCCCTCTCGTTTCCCGCTACTGAAAAGGGTTCGTTCAACACTTACTATGTCCCAATACTTTTCGTAGCCCTGCAACTGCGCTTCGGTAAAGGCAGATTCACGGAGCTGGTCCAGCGCCTTTTTTATCGCCGGATTGGACAACAATTCATGGGGCACTTCCCGGGTATGCTCGTTGATTTCAGTCAGGAAGCGCAGCCAAAGCACCTGCATCTTCTTCTCGGCAAAAGTGAGAGGCGTAAACATGGGCAATTCCACAAAAATCAGATGCAGCCCGTCGATCACCTTTTCCGTATGCTCCACATGGACCATCTTATAATAATGGTAGTATTCCTGCAACTGAGGCTCGAAGATTTCATTCACCAGGTTCAGCGAATACACCGGTTGCAACAACTCATAGTTCTTTCCCGCATCTGCCTGGCGGACATAGGCTTTCGAGGCATTGAACAACACCCGCTGCTCAAACTCCGGCGACCACACCATCTGCATCTCCACGATAAAATGGCGGCCACGGTTAACACGGCAACGAACGTCTACAATGCTGAATTTGCGAAGGGGATTTTCAGGTACCAGTTCGGGCGAAAGATACTCCACATCCAGAATCTCTTCCTCCGGAGGAAAAGGCAGCAGCGCATTGAGCAAGCTGATCACCAGATCGGCATGCTCTCCAAACACCTTTTTAAAGGTAAGATCGGCTTTCGGGTCCAGGTATCTCATAGCTGTATATTTTGCGGGCTTTTGCTTCATGTCAAAGTTACTGCTTTTTCGGCAGATTGACAACACTTTACATCCAAAATCTCTCTAAGCGCTTTTTATCTTCTGTATCCAAAAATTATCCGTCAACGGATAACAAAGTTGTTCCGAAGGGATAGATTTGGTTGCCGGAGTAGGAAAAGCTAATATTATTTTAGCCCTCCCGATTTCAAACCGGCCGATGTTTAAAGTTCAACAACAGCGAGTAATGGATAATGATCGGACACCTGTAAAAGTCCTTTCGTATCCGTAAGAACGGCAGATTGCAAAACGCAATGAACATTCCGGACAAAAATGTAATCGATCATTTCCGCTTGCCCGGGAGCAAGCCGTCCGTAATCATGGAAAGAGTATTCAGGGCCATAACGAAAAGCAGCCAGTCGACGGCTATCGGTCAAATGCCCTGCGTCATCAGGATCGGTTAAAGCCCGGACTACAGAAGATGCCGGAGACGCATTAAAATCTCCGGTAACAATGACCGGATCATTAGCGGCAATCTCACTGATTTTAGCTTTTAACAGCGCAGAACTTTCCCGCCGGGCAATTACTCCAACATGATCGAAGTGAGTATTAAAAAAATAAAAAGTCTTATTCGTTTTCCGGTCTTTCAGTTCCACCCAGGTCACTACCCGTTCACAGGCAGCATCCCACCCTTTTTTGCCAACGGTTTCGGGATCTTCGGCAAGCCAGAATGTATGCCGGTCTATCAATTTAAACCGGTCTTTACGAAAAAATACAGCGCTGTATTCTCCTTTCTCCTTACCGTCTTCCCGTCCGACTCCTACGCTTTCATATTCCGGAAGACGATGCTGCATATCTGTCAGTTGATGATGCAACACTTCCTGGGCCCCGATCAAATCCGGATGATGAAAACGAATCATATCGCAAGCAAAATCCTTACGATTGTCCCATTGGTTAACACCATCTTCCTGTGTATCCATCCGGATATTAAACGACATTACGCGTATTGTTTCTTTCCCGGGATTCTGCGCCATCCCTGTATGTAAAATCAACACACATACCAAAAAACTTATTATTTTCTCCATTTTCTTATAAATTTACCGATAAACTATTCGCGTCCCGGCCTGTCTTTTCTCATTTCAATTGTCCGAAACACACTACTTCGTCGGGAGAAAGTAAGAAACTCCCTTCTTTAGTCTGTTTGGCTTTCAACACCGGATTCACCAACGAGGTCATCCGGCAATTTACAATAGTAGCAATCACTCTGGAGGTATCCTGTCCCTCATAACGGTATTTCCCATTTGTGATTTCTTTCGCATTTAATTGCAGGAGTTGTCTCTTATTCATTTCTATATGCTGGGAATAAAAACTATACATCATATCCTTCTTTGACATAGATTTCAACGCTTCTTCCAGCTTTTTCAAATCATTCTCCAATTGTTTAGCTTGTTTAATTTGCTCATTTAGCTCTTGCTCATATTTTTTCTGTAATATACGGATACTGTCACCTACTGTCTGTTTAATAATCTGTACCTCGGAAAACTCGATTTCCAGTTGCGGAGAACCGGTCTGACTTCGCACATACTCCAATATAGTTTTTTCACTTTTTCCCATAGAATCGCAAGCGCTCATTACAAAAGCTAAACATAACAAATAAATCACTTTTTTCATAGATTCCGATATTAATTTCAAATAAATTACCGCATAGTACAATATTGTCCGTATTCTTCACGTGCCTGCCGGGCTTTTTCCATATCTCCCAGTTTTTTATACACCAAAGCTTTATTCAATGCCAAGCGGGCCAGATAGGGCATAGATACACACCTCAGCTTAATCCGGTCCAGCAGATCGAGTAATTCCGTCAGGACCACGCGCTCCCCCATAAAAGGCACCCAGGACGCCAGAGGATAGAAAACGGAGAAACAAGGCACCGAATAATATTCGTCTCCACTGAGATTATAACGATAGCCGTTTAGAATCGCCCGCCAGGCCTCCCCGCAATTCCCGGCCAACGCTTTAGAAAAATACGCATCGGTCAGCAATGCCGTAGCCCCCGGAAATTCCGCCCTGATCAATACATCGATCAATTTTTGGTAACGGGCTTCCGTTTGCTCCGGATCGGTCCGGGCCGACTGGCCGGCAATATCCCCTAATTCGAGAATAACCACCCATTGCAGACTAAGGGCCACTTCCTTCTCTCCAAAAAGAGCAGCAACCCGTCCTTGCTGATCGAGCACTTTGCTGAAAACCTTAGCATAAGGGTCATCTATATGTACTTTAAACAATTCCCAATTTTCTTTATGCAACAGCTCCTGCTCATTCAACCCTTCAAAATAGGCTTCAGCCACCTGCCGGTGCATTTCCACGGCGCCCGCCAATCGTAAATCCTGCATTAACTTTCTGACAAACTCAGGCGAACGGTCCCCTTGTTTGTAACGGTTACAACTGCCCGCTAACGTATTTTCGCTCTTCAGAGCGGTTTCTGCAATAGATAAAATATACCTCACATCTCCACCGCCGGTTTCCCGGTGTACCACCGATTGTGTATACGGATCGATAAAAAGAAGCGTAGGATAAGCATCCGGTTGATATACTTTGGACAACATCACCCCGTCGACATCTTTTTCCATGTCCATGCTAACATTGACAAAATGCCGGTTGTAAAAATCAGCCACCGCATCCCTGGTAAAAATGTTAGCCGCCAGGTTCTTACAAGGCCCACACCATGAAGTATAACAATCCAGAAAAATCAGTTTATTCTCTCCTTTCGCTTTTTCCACCGCTTGTTTCCAATCCTTCGGTTCAAACGTAATACTCCGGTTCTGTGCCGTTCCTTCCACCGCAAAGACCATCCAGCCAATAATAAACCCTATAAAAAATTTCATATCCCTAAATTAGGATGAATGATGAACGATGAACGATAACCTTTTTACTTAAGTGACCGCCAGTCGTTCATCGTTACTCACTCATCGTTCATCGACTTTATTTCACATAAGCAATCCGATGGATAGCTCCCCAGCTATTATGCCCGCCACCGATGATCCCTACATTTAACTCCTGCCAGGCAGAATCATCAATAAAACGGCCGTCCACTTCATGAAAACCGGCATCCAGAGCGATTTTCCCCGATCCGACAGCAGTCGAATGTGAACCGTCATTCAGGGCAACAGCCACACCATCCACCAAAATTACCGATCCGTCATCCGACTGTACGATAAACTCATACACATCTTTTTTATCCAGCTTTATCCAGGCTTTGAAAATCACACCGAAATGATCTTCCGCCGGATTCAGTTCCCGGAAGGAGAAAGCGGAACAAATCCCGGTCCTCAAAGGCTTCATGTTCAGCATATCCGAAGTACTCTTCATCTTTCCTTCGTAATAAGCATAAGACACCCCTTTCCGAGTCGGATTCACCCGCTTACCCGGTAAGTAATCTGCCTTGATCGCCTCGGCTATCATAACGTCACTGCGGGTTTTACCTTCTGCATAGGCAACAGCCTTAATGGTAGCAGAAGTATTTAATTTTATCGGTTTCGTGTAGAGAGTGGAATGCTCGTCCGGTTCAGAGCCGTCCAGAGTATAATAAATCCTGGCCTCCGGGTGACGCACTTTCAGAATCACGGAACGTTCGTTCGGGAAATGCTGGTGGTATAAGGCATTGGAGCTTTATTTTCGGTGGTCATGGAATAGGGCAGCGATTCCTCCTTCATCCCTCTGGACTTATTCGGCTTATCCGTCAGCACATACACCAATTCGCCCCCGTTCATAATTTCCCCGTATTCGATATAATTCCGGTCGATCTCCTTCCCGTTCAATACTACTTTGTCGATATACATATCTTTGCGGTCGCCTTTCACCCGAATGGTAAACTCTTTTCCATTGTTTAAATGAATGGTGGTCCTATCGAATTCGGGAGCCGTCAGAATAAATTCATCGCTTCCGGGACACATCGGATACATTCCGATAGAAGCAAATACATACCAGGCCGACATCTGTCCGCAATCGTCATTCCCACAAAGTCCCTGTGTGGAATTCTGGTAAAAGCAGGAAATAATCTTTTTGGTGACGGCACTCGTCTGCCAGGGTTCCGAAGAATAGGCATACAGAAAAGCCGTTCCGTGGCTGGGTTCATTGCCATGTGCATACTGCCCCAAACGTCCGGTGACATCCGGCAAACGTCGGCCCAGGATAGCCGTATCGGCACTGAACAGTGCATCCAGCGAACGAGCCAGCGAATCGCGTCCTCCCAACAGATTGGTCAATCCTTTGATATCGTGCGGAACATAATGACGATATTGCCAGGGAGTGGCTTCCGTAAAATTATTATCCATGTAATTTCCCTGGAAACCAGGCTCAAACACCCCTTTATTCTCGCGTCCACGGAAAAAACCCGTTTCTCCGTCGAACAAATTCCGGTAGTTTTCAGAACGTTTCAGGTAAAATTCGTAATCCTCCGTATGCCCCAGTTTTTTGGCAATCTGTGCCATACACCAATCATTGTAGGCATATTCCACGGTTTTCGAAACACTCTTCCGGCCCGTTTCATTGCTGGGAACATAACCGTATTTTTCATACAACGGAAACTGGTCCCTACCGGCGGCATAGGTCTGTTTGCAAAGCCGATAAGCTTCCTCATAATCAAAGCCTCCCAAATCCTTTACAATAGCCTCCGCCAAAACAGAAATAGCATGAAAGCCGATCATACAGTCGGTTTCTCCTCCCCAAAGTTCCCATTTCGGCAACCGGCCGAATTGCTTCCCCTTATCGATAAGGCTTTGCATCATATTGGCATTAAAATCCGGATACAACAAAGCATAAAGCGGATGCACCGCCCGGTAGGTATCCCACAACGAAAAGGTGGTATAATGGGGAGCATCGCCCTGATGCACCTGCCCGTCCATCCCCCGATATTTATGATCCACATCGCTGAATAAATTTGGAGAAACCATAGTGTGGTACAAAGCACTATAGAAAATGGTCTTTTCATCCTCAGAAACACCTTCTATTTCTATCCGTCCCATCTCTTTGTTCCAGCTTTCTACGACCTGCGTCAGCGCTCTATCGAACTCAGGCTTCGGCATTTCGGCATCGATATTTTTGGCAGCTCCTTCATACCCCGTTGCCGAAATGCCCACCACGATTTCAACCGGCTGATTCCCGCTTTCAAATTCCACATTGGCCCGGACATCGGTCCCGGTCAACTCTTTGTCATAGGTGAGCTTCCCATCGCGCCATCCGTGAACTTTCCGGATGGGTGCCGAAAAACGGGCAACGAAATAAACCGGCTGATTGTCCGTCCATCCGCTGGTGAAACGCATTCCCTGAATTTCATTCGCAGACACCTGCTTCAATTCCAGCTTACGGATTTTTTCCTTCTTCAGATAATGGGACAAATCCAGCAACAACGAGCGTTCTCCGACCGGATAGGTGTAACGGTGGACGCCACAATGGGGGGTTGCCGTCAGTTCGGCCAGCACGCCGTTACCCAACTTTACGGAATAATATCCGGCTGTCGCCCTCTCCCCATTCTTCAACATAGACATCTGTTTTTTCTCTTTCAAATAAGTGGCGTCGAATGTTCCGGACAAGGGTAAAAACAGAATATCTCCCAAATCTGCTCCTCCCGTTCCGCTCATGTGGGTATGCGAGAAGCCGTAAAGCATGGTATCCGTGTATTGATACCCCGAACAGGCGCTCCAGTCTTGTATCCGGGTATCGGGGCTCAGTTGCACCATGCCGAAAGGCGAAGTGGCTCCCGGATAGGTATGTCCCACTTCTTCCGTCCCGATAAACGGATTCACATACTGTATCACTTCTTTGTTTTCCGTACAGGCAAGCAACCCCATGCAGCAAGCAAGGAGAACCGCCCGGCTAACTTTTTCTAAAATTCTCTTCTTCATCTTATTCTTCATATTATAGCTTAAAATTATTTCGTCCCGAGTGTAAAAGGTACTCCAGAGTACAAATACACTCCGGAATACACCGTTTTTGTATCAAATCTGAAGCTAATCGTGTCCTGTAAAAGCCCACTGGCTCTTCCATGCCCAACGATGCGGACAATAATCGGTGATTGTCCGGATCCGCTTCACCTGGTCCATGGAAATGGTGTTTTTATAGCTACTGTTATCCATGATATTCACAGAATAAAAGAGCAAACCGTCAGGGGTGATTTTTAAACGGGAGTTACTGGCATTCTTTAAGGTATTCCATGGCTCTACATACGTAGAATAAGTAAAAGTATCGTCACAATAATCTTCCCAACGGGTATCCAGCAACCCAAAGAATTTTCCCATTTCGGTGGCGTAACCGACGTCTTCTATGGCAAAATCCCTGGCTTTATAAATCAGTCCGATATCGAAGATCGTATAATCCTGCTGCTCTATCTCAGCCAGCGACATGGGAGTAATGCTAATCCCCTTAATCCCGTCCAGGTCTGCCGTGTTCAGTATATACTTCGGCGTCTTCACATTGCTCCAATCATCAATAACCCAAATATTCAGGTATTTTTTATAGTCCCAGCAAATAGCCGGATTATTTTTAACTGCCTTAGAATCCAAATCATATACTGCTTGATAATCCATCGGATAACGATTGATACCTTTCTCTGCCATTTTTTTCCCTTCCGGATCGTATTCTGCCAGACGGAAACGGATTTTTGTATCGGCCCCATTGGGACTGACGGATGCTGTACGGGCAAAACAATTGTAAATGGTGTTGAAAGCATAATACACGATGTCCGACCCGACCCCCTGACCTAAATCCACCTTAGTCCGATCCTGAATGATATGGAACACTACCGGATAAACAATCGTATCATAAGCATCATCGGCAAAAGGCTGTCGGACAGATGCTTTAAATACATTGGACTTCAGCCCGTTGGCGATAGCGTAAAATCCTACTTCACTTTTAGAAACATCCGTAGTCCTGAATTTACCGTCTTTTAAAGGCGTTCCATCCTCCATGAAAAATTCCACCGTACCGGCGACGATGCGGTCTACCGGTATTTTGCCGTAAACCGTGCTGTCTTTTCCCTCATCCGTCGGATAAGTATATGCCTGAAACAACATAGGATTCAGAGTCAGGGTCGACACTCCGTCGGCAATCACCTGTCGGTGGTCCGCCCCCAACTCAATTTTCGCAATTTCAAACTCCTTGAAATCGACAAGCATATCCTCGTCCGGTGTGCATCCTTGCAAACCGGCGAATACCAAAAGCAAATAAATAAAATATTTCGTTTTCATAATGCTAATCATTTAATATCCATCCGGGATTCTGGTCTATATATTTATTATATTTCAGTTCAAATTCGGGTATCGGAAAAGCATACCGGTAATCTCCTTCTCCGGAAAGCGTAAAGGTGATGCCGCCGATGGTCCGCTCAGCAGAAATTCCCAGGCGTTTCATATCCAGCCACCGCATGTCCGTTTCCCCCACAAACTCTTTACGCCGCTCCCGGTAAATGTCGTTCAGCAATGCCTCTTGGGTTGCCGGGACCGTCACATTGCCGGTATATCTTGCCTCTTTGAAACGCTTCAGGACCTCTTTCGCCCGCGGCAATTGATCCGACATGGCCAAAGCTTCCGCCTCGATCAACCAAGCTTCCGCCAAACGGAATCCGAAATGCATGTAATAATAGTTCCTTGCATCATAATCGCCCGTATAGCCTGAAAACTTATCAAAATCTATCATCTCCACCGGAACTCCATCCTGTATTTCCTGCCGTATCCGGAAAAACAAGCTCCTACGGATATCCCCTTCGCCCTCCGGAAAATATTCACGGAAAAATGTCCGATCCGTCACCAGCGACCGCGAAACATACCCCAGCGAACTCCCGCTGCCGGATGTATAAGCAAGGAAAGCACACTCATCGTTCGAATAAACATCTGTTGCTTTAGGTTTGAAAGCCTCTTTCAAAATGGCCGAGTCGGATACCGGCTCATACTTTTTCGTCTCTCTCCCGGCATAGGCGGCAGCATTTTTCCAGTCGTCCGCCTCTGCCGCTCCCGAAAGTGCCTTAAAATGATATACTTCTGCAAACAGGCGGTTCACTACCGAAGGCGTATACAGCAAATTATAAGTCGTCCGCGAAGGAGTCCGTTCCAAACGGGTTTCAGCCTCCGTTAAATCGCTTAATATTTGTGCATAAACTTCCTTTTGAGTACTTCTTTCCAACGTCACCGTCTCAAAATCCTCGTATGTTTCCAGGCAAACGGGTATACCCGCCTGATTGTCTTTATAAGGTGCAAAATGCTGCAACAGTTTGAAAAAGCAATAAGCTCGCATCACATAAGCTTCACCCATGACATAATCGCGCATCTCTTCTTCACCCACAGCTTTGGCAGCTTCGTGCAGAATTAGATTGAGGAACCCTATCGGACTGTAATAAGTACCCCACAACCCCTGGGTAGATGTACTCCGCCAATCGCAGATTCTTATTTCCGAATCCGTAAATTCATCCTCTTCATATTTCGACAAATCCCAGTCGGTAGCATAAGTACGCACAGTGCCCCAATTATCCAGAAAAGGAGACCACGGCAAGTTTTTGCCGACAAGAGAGCTTCTATCCCCGGCGATGTTGTTCAGAAAACCGCCCAGCGACTGCTTGATACTTTCCAGGTCATCCATGGAAATCACGTTTTTAGGAGTGACATTCAGGAAATCACTGCACGCAAAGGTTCCCATCAACAACAGGACACTCCATAATATCATAAATCTTTTCATAATGTCAGCCTTTTAAAATCCCAAAGAGAGGTTAAACATATAGGTTCGTGGCAACGGATAATTGAACGCTCCTCCGGTAGTTACATCCAATCCGCTATATTTGGTGAAAGTATAAATATTGGTCACCTGCAAGCCTACCCTGCAACGATCCAGTCCGATCTGCTCGAACCTGTAGTTGCGAAGGTCGAATGAAATCATCAAGTCGCGGAAAGCCAGGTAGTTCCCTTTTTCGTATTTATCGTCGGTCACCATGCTGTGATAATTGGTGCCTTCAAACTGATAGCGGGGAGTATCCGTCACGTCCCCGGGAGTCCGCCAACGATTCATGGCATTTTTCAAACGGTTGGTCCGCGAAACATAGATTTCAGAAAGCTTACTAGCACCGGCAGGCGAATATTTTCTTTCATTGAATTCTTCCAGCAAATGCCCGGCACTGTAACTGAATCCGGCTCTCACTTCGAGGTTCTTCCAACTGAGGGTGGAAGAAAATCCTCCGACCACTTTCGGATTGGTGGTTCCCAACTCCTCCATGCTGGCCGGCATAATGCTCCTAATGTCACTGTTTCCCCAGGCATCGGCCAAACTTTCCGTATCGAACACCTCCGGCACCATTTCCAGCGGTATTTCCTTTTGTTCGGCAATCAGCTTCCGGCTTTCATCCGATACATAAACCATCACCTGTCCCGATGCAGGATTTACGCCCGCCCAACGGTAACCGAAAATAGTCCCGGTGGCATATCCCTCGATATTGCTCGAACCGCCTGACCAACTCAACTGATCCGGACTTTTCAGATAGGTCTTTTTGATTTTATTCTTATTTTGCGCAATGTTGAACGAGTTGACCCAACGAACCTCTTTACCCAAATCCAAACGCAGATTGATATTGAATTCCCAACCCGTGTTCTCGATGCTGGACACATTCGCCGTCACTCCGGTACGTCCATAGGAATAAGGCGTACTCATGGTGCCCAACAAATCCTTTCCGGTGTTCCAATAATAGTTGAAACTTCCACCGATACGGTTATCCCAGAACCCATAGTCCAATCCGACATTCCGGTCCTGTTTCCGTTCCCATTTGATGTTCGGATTGGGATAAGTAACCTCCTTGGCTACAAAATTATCGTCGTACCTATCGCTGTCTAAAAATATCATCGGAATAGGATAGGATCCCCGGTCGATGTTTCCGGTATATCCATAAGACACCCGCACGGCCAGATCGGAAACAAAATGAACTCTCTTCAAAAAGTTTTCACGCATGGCATTCCAGCGGAAACTGGCAGACCACAAGGGGGTGAAACGGTTGTCCGTACCGATGATGTCGGCTCCGTCAAAACGGGCATTCAGATTGAATACATACTTATCCAGGAGGGTATAAGTAAAAGCACCGAAGAAAGAGGCCGAACGGTCCTGTGCTTCTGCCGTACCGATCAAACCGGTCAAGGCATTTTTTATTTTGGAATACTTCACGTCATCCGAAGAAAAATCGGGGAAAGCTATAAAACGGTAATAATCGTTGAACTCGGGTGCCTTGTGGTAGTTATTGTACGATTTATTGCCCGACAATTCCGTACCTACAACAATAGAAAAAGAATGGTTTTCGAGCATATCGTTATTGTAGCTAACTAATCCGCGGAAAGCAAACGCCGTGGTGCGTCCGCTGCCTTCGCGCAGATAACCGTAATTGTACTTCTCGGGCAATTCGCCTGACAGGGCACTGCGGGCAAAACTATTCTGGTAGGATGTGTAGGTGCCGGGAGCTGCAAAAGTTTCCGTATTGTTAGTGCTGTAAGTCACTGACCCGTTCAGGTCGACATTCAATCCTTCCAACACCTGATAATTCGCCCCCAAACGGGCAGATATATCCGATGCGATGGATTTATTACGGGTTTCGTTCAACTCACGCAGAATGTTAAACTTATCGTAAATATTTCCATAATGCAATTCACTTCGGTTATCGCCCAGATACGTAAAATCAGCGGCATAACTCCCGTCATCCTCATAAGGCTTTTCGTAAGGATTGGCAAAAACGGCATATTTGAAAGGGTCTACCGCTGAGCTGTGATTTTGGCTCTCCCGGTAACTGCCGCTCAATTTGAAATTCACTTCAAAATTCTTTACCGGACGATGACGAACTTCAAGGCTGGCGCCCAGCTTATCGTAAGAATTGGCTTTCAGGATTCCCGACTGCCCGTTATAATTCAGCGAAATATAATAATCGGTTTTTTCCGTACCACCCCGCATGGACAAAAAATGCGATTGGGAAAAACTCTTCCGGAAGATGACGTCAAACCAATCGGTATCGATATTGCGCAATTCGTTCAGTTTAGCATTATACTCGGCTTCCGTATAGCGTCCCTGCATATAGTAGTCGTAAGTTTTACTCACCAATCCCCCTTCCCATGCCCGGGAAAAATCTTTCATCAAGGAGATTTCGAAATCGATTTTCTCACTGCTATTCATGAAATCGAGGTCGATGGACGGTGCTTCCACCATACCGAAACTACCGTTGTAATTGAATGCCGCTTTGCCTTCGAAACCTCTCTTGGTCTTGATGACAATGACTCCGTTGGCAGCCCGGGCTCCGTATATAGCCGAAGCGGCCGCATCTTTCAATACCGTAATCTACTCGATGTCTGTGGGAGCAATATTCCCGATGCCATGGTCCAGGATAGATTCCTGAATGTTTCCGGTATTCACCACATTAATGGAAGCCACGCCCCCCTGCAAAGGCAGACCGTCGACCACCCACAACGGTTCCTTGTTGCCGGAAATCGAGTTATCTCCGCGGATCCGGATATTCGCCCGGGTTCCCGGCGCCCCACTGGTGGTGTAGGAATACAGACCGGCCACTTTTCCTTCCAGAATCTGGTCGATACTTTTGAAAGCATTGTTTTCGATCTCCTTAGCTGTAATGACGGTTACCGAACCGGTTATCCGGTCACGGCGAATCTCCTGATAACCGGTCACTACTGCCTCATCCAGATAACTGCTTTCTTCTATCAGTTTAACATTGATTTCCGCCTTACCTTCTGCCGCCACTTCCTGGCGTTTCATTCCGATGAAAGAAAAGATCAACGTTATATTTTTGGAATCGGGAACAGGCAAAGAATATTCGCCTTGATTATTGGTAGCCGTACCGATGGCTGTACCTTTGACCAGGACAGCTACTCCCGGCAAGATATTCCCACGATCGTCCGTCACCTTCCCCTTAATCACCTGAACGGTGCTTTCCTTAATCTGCTGCATCATTTTACCGATGATGACATGTTTATCCTCCAATTGCCACGTATAGCCGCTTCCTTTCAGACATTGTTCCAACACGCTTTCCAGATTTTCCCCGTTGAAAATAAAATTCCGGGTACCCAGCTTTGCCATTTCGCGGGTGTTGTAGACAAACGAATAATCACTGCACTTCTCGATCTCCAGAAACAGTTTGTTCAAAGAAGCATTTTTCAATTCCAGTGTGATTTTCTGATTCTGAACGGCCATCGAATCCATCGCATGGCTGTTCAAACAAAAACATAAAAGCAAAATTTTGAACATCATCGAGCCTGGTCTTAATTTTTCCCGGGGACATAGCCCTCTTGTTGCAAATTTTTTCATAGATTTGTACATTAAGTTAATGATAATTTAATATAGAGAATGGGGGAACCGGGTGGTGCTGTGTTTCCCCATTTTCATTTTTTGCGTATCGATATCGCCTTGCCTTTCTTTTCTATCTGCACTTCATTGGTCTTCGTCAGTATATTTAATAAAACGTCGATTTCATCATACTTTTTCAAGCGAGCCGTAATCCGTATCTGCGCAGCTACAGGATTCAGAAAAAAGTATTGGCAATCATACCAGAGGGACAATTCTTCCATAATTTCTTCAAGGGGAGTGTTCTCGAAGACAAAATAACCGTCTTTCCAGGCTGTATAATAAATGGTTTCAACTTCCCTGACCGTTGTCGAACCTCCGAAGGTTTCAGCTTGCTGCCCCGGTTGCAAAACCGTCTGACATCCGGATTGGTCAGTGACTTCACCACTCCCCTGCACCAAAGTGGCCAGAGTGGGTCTGTCCCGGTAGCTTCGGATACAAAACTCCGTTCCCAGCACTTTTACATCGATGTTATCCGAATGTACGACAAAAGGCCGCATTTCATCGTGCGTCACTTCAAAGTACGCTTCACCGGATAATTCGACAAACCGGCGAGGCCCGCGGAACTGTTCCGGAAATTTCAATTTCGAATTTCGTTCCGTCGGGCAACACAAAGCTATACTCGGCCCCCCGGGGTACTTCCATCACATGGTAGTCGTCTATCGCTTCCGAACTATCCGGTTCATCCCCTTCAATCTCCAAACGACCGTGGTCGAGGATAATCTGTTTGTGGCTTTTGGCAAGGGAGATGGTATCTTTCAAAGTGACCGGCAATTCGATCCTTTCTCCATCGGACAAAACGAGATAGGCCATTTTTTTACCAATGGCGATAGTTTCCTGTGCCGATGGTTCGGAAACTTTTCGCATGGGCTGAACCCAGAAAGACACTGCCCAGAAAACAGCGATTACGGCAGCAACCGAACTCCATATACGCAAGTTGCGTTTGTGCTTTATTTGTTGCTTCCGCCTCCGGATATCCGCAAACACCATTTCCATTTTTTGGCGGCTATAGGGCAGCTTTTCGTCAGCAAATATCTTTTCATCCATGAACGAAACAAACAACGCTTTGTTATCCTCCGCCCTTTCCAGCCATTCATCCAGCTTCTCCAGTTCTTCACGCGAAATCTCTCCCTGAATCAATGCCGTTATTATATCCGCTATTTCAAAAACTTTTTTCATCGGTTTCAAAAAAAAGGTTCGATATTTTTGGCCGTCGACGGCCAAAAATAAGTAACGATGAACGAGTAACGATGAACGGGCGGTTGCCGGGGTGTCACGGATATTGATAGATAGCGTGCAAGTCTATAATGACGGGGTGTATTGAGGGATAAGCAGAAACGCGTAAAGGATGATGAAACGAGATTTATATAAAAATTTAGTTCATCAGTCACTTCGCTAAGCAATCACAAAATTAAACGAACCTTAAAATTTGGAAAATGATCCAAAAATTAATTCGTTTTCTCTAAAAACACATCAAACAGAAAAAAGGGTCAAAGGAGGGATGACTTTTTTTACAAAAAGATACAGAGGGACGGGGCAAATGTATCATTCAAAGTGATACAAATGTCCCATAAATTTTCATGAACTCCATAACGAAGATATGATATTAATCGGAAAATGAAAAATGGAAACGGGTCTCCACCCCAACTTGAAATCACACTTTAAGATTTCAAGATTTGCCATTCTTCCTCTTTTATAATTTCCTTCAAAGTATATTATAATTTTCTTTATTCAATATAAGATGTAAGGGGATGAATGCGTCTTTGTTTCTGTTGCGCTTTATTATCTGAATTCTTTCAGGAAATCGGCAGGTGAGAAGACAGGGATGTCGGCATGGGCGAAGTCTTTCACGTTGCGGGTGATAAAGGCCTCGCAGTCCGACTGTATGGCGGCGTAATGCTGCATGGCATCTTCGATGTCGCGGAAGAGCGAGGTGGTAGAGAGGCTCTTTCTGACGGTTCGTTCGTCTATGGCAGCAATTTCCACGATAGAGGCGAACTGCCGCAGGGTGTGCGCAAGGGTTTCATAGCTCAGCCGTTTTTCTAGCAGATAGGCAGTAGTAGAGAACGACAAGGCAGCTACGGAGGCGGTGCATTTTCCCATATCCACGAGTGAGAACAGGCGGGCAGCATCAGCATAGAACGGTTCGCGCCGTGTCAGCAGGTCTACCATGACGTTGGTATCGACAAATATCTTCATGGTCATTGGTATTTCTCTTCCAGATGTTAGCGATAGGCTTCCTTTTCGTCGAAGTCGGCAGGCAAGCCGAGGTCTGTACCCAGCTTGGCAACTAAAGAGGTGATTTTGACGTCCTCCTCCTTTACTTTCTCTTCGCTGATGAAGCGGCGAATAAAATCTTCAACAGCTACGCTCAGATTGATGTTCCTAAGCCGTGCCCGTCGCTGAGCTTCACGCACAAGTGCGGGATCTATATGCAATAGGTTGTCCATACGGTTTCTCCTTTCTGTTTATTAACGTTCTACATCCACGAAGATACGGATTTCCTGCCGCATCTCCAACGGACGTTATGTAAAAATAACTTCCCGGCATGTCAAAGAAAATTTATATTGTAAGCGTCCGGGGTATGAAAGAAAGGATTTCTTTTACTTCAATTTGTAACCTTGAAAATTCGTTGATTATTATTTCCCTTGCTTTTTTGATTTTGCCAGCTCTTGCCGCCGCCGTTCACGGATTTCGTGGTATTCTTCAATATAGTTTTATCGAGATAATGATATATATATTTTTAATTATACTTTTGTTTTAAAATGAAAAAGCTAAGCTTTGTAAAGCTTTTTAAAATAAATGCAAATATGAATAATCCTAATCCTCATTTTCCTGTAGATATTTTATTAAATAATTCATTGCAATTATTTGAAAATTTATGTGACAGGTATCAACTACAATACAATTTTGAAAAAGGATTAAGCAAACGTTTAAAAATCATTTGTACAGATGATTATATCGATGATTCTGCTAAAATAGAAGAGCATTTTAATGAAGACGATAATAAATATTATCAAATCTCTGTTTGGGATAACTACTGTCAATTTCTATGGATAATATGTTATTCTTCTATGGTATTTATGGATGAACTTATAATAAAACCGATTCTTCAACCAACAGTAAAACAGAATGAAGAGTTATTAGAAACAACTTTTGATATGTTTAAGGCAGGAATGAGTTTATTTAATCGGGATTCTACACAGAGAGCTAACCGAAGCGTTTTTTTTGAATTCCCAAATCCGGTTAACAATAAAGGCGATGAAACTATAGAATCAGCCAATCGTTTGTTTGAAGGAGCCTTATGTTTTAATCTTTTTCATGAATATAGTCATATAGATTTGGGACATCCCGAAAAAGAATATTTGAAAGATGATGAGCTGGCTGCTGATTATAGTGGTTTTTATTCTATGTATGAAAATTTGTCTTTGGAAAAAAAGAAATATTTATCATTAAGTATCATAATAGCATTGGGTACGTTATTATTTCGGGACAATACATTAAGTGGGGAAACTCATCCGGACCCTGATGATCGGTTGGGACGGCTATTAGACAAGATGGAGGATTTAGATAATCAAGGGAAAGAATATTGTTATTGTTTAGCCGTAACTCTATATAAAATGTGGGCATATCACTACGACTTAGAATCTATAATTCCAAAAATTGACAAGGCTAATTTTTATAAAGAATACTTTAGTTTAATTCAAGAAGCATTCAGTAATTATAAAATATTAGGCGTTCCTAATTCTAATAATTAGAATCAATTACTCCAATGTGTAATTATCGGAAAACAAAATTAATAAGAAAATTATTTCCCTTGCATCTTTGACTTTTCCAGCTCCTGACGACGCCGTTCGCGGATTTTGTGGTATTCCCCGATGCAGTTTTTACATCCCCGGGGAGTTAATCATCACCCTTTATGAATCCGATTTTCGGGCGTGGTTTCTTTTCCTGTTCTTTATGTTTTACCTGTAATTCGGCAAGTGTCTGATTGATCAATTCGAGCTGCATCCGGGTGTCTTCGTTGATGTCGTTTTGGTCAGTAAAGACTTCTTCCATATATTCCTTCAGTTCTTTTACTTCCTTTTGAAGCAAGGAAATTTTATCAACCGGGGGATTGGCTATCAGTTGGCGGACAGCTATAAAAGCGCGCATGATACCGATATTTATTTCTATTGCCACTTCGCTGTTAAGGACAGATGAAAGCATGGCCACGCCTTGTTCGGTGAAAGCGAATGGCATATAGCGTGTTCCACCCCTTTGATTTGAGGTAACAATTTGTGACCTCAAAAGTCCAAATTCCTCTTTCGTTAGTTCAAACATAAAATCCGGGGGAAAACGCTTCAGATTACGTTTAACGGCTTGTTTCAACGCTTTTGTTGTTGTACCATACATTTCTGCCAAGTGGAAATCGAGCATTACTCTTTGCCCGCGGATTTCAAAGATTTTGCTATGGATGATTTGCAATTGGGCCATGTCTTTCCTAGTAATGGTTATTTATTCCGTTTTCCCTCGTTTCTTTGACTTTTCCAGCTCCTGACGCAGCCGTTCGCGGATTTCGTGGTATTCTTCGATGCAGTTTTCCTCAACGTATTTCGGGGGATAGAAGTCGGAAATGCTGCAATCTAAGATTTTTGCAAGTTCATTAAGGTGGTTGGAATTGTATTTATAGCCAAGGGTATAGGTTTCTGTATAATTAACAAAATTTCGGACTAATCCCATTTCTAAAGACAGTTTATTAGGACTAATTTTCAATTCCTCTCTCCTTTTTCTCACTGCTTCAATAATATACGATTCAATTGTGGTATGTGTCTTATTCATATTTCGCTTAATTAATGTGTAAAGAAAAGATTTTTGTTAAAATATTTTGACATGATATATTAGGTCATTATCTTTGTCAAAGATTGATAAAACATTTGTAGTATAATTAATTTTATGCAGTCATGAAAATTTTTAATATCTTCGCGAAGAAAGAAAAAGATGTTCCTTAAGGTGGGAACACGAAAAGGTATATAAGTGAAAACTTTTTGTTTTAACGTCTCGTATCGAAAAATCGCCAAAATTTTCCACTGAGACATAGACAAAATAGTTTCATGCTGTTTAGGCGTGGACTATGGAGGCTATTAGTAAGTGGTAGGCGTTTGGCGATGCCCTCGGTACTACGAAATGGTTGAAGTATTTCACGCCTTTGTTCTTTAGGCGTGGACTATGGATACTATTAGTAGGTGGTAGGCGTTTGGCGATGCCCTCGGGGTTACGAAATAGTTGAAGTATTTCACGCCTTTTCGTGTTTATAGTCGTAATTGCTTTTCACTCCCATTTACGCTACCGTAAATATTGTTTGTCCATCCTGTTCGGACAAAATTTCTCAAATGAATCAGAGTAAATAACCCATTTATTGACAAAAACATGAACCAAGAACAAACCGATGTATCCGTTAATGCCATAACGGATAACCAACAAATAGCAGAACATCCCCTATGCAATGAAACCGAAGAAGCCATAAAATATTATCTACGCCAGTCGCATCTGATGTACCCGGCAATGAGTACGGATAAATCAGACGAAGCACGTTTAATCATTCTTAAACGGCAAGCGGCGCGTTTGGTTGAAATGCTGACGCTGTTTGAGCGTCCGTGGACGGAAGAAATACCTGTTTTGCAAAAAGCCTGTCTTTCGTACCTCGCAACGGAAAGCCTTTCGCGCAAAGAACGGCAGCAGGTTGTCGAAGCATGGGCAAGCTGGTCGGATTTCCAGTTCCGGCTTATCCGTTACCGCGACCTGCTTTCCCGTTTCCTACAATACAACCGGCGTATTTTTCAGGAACTCGAACGACTGATATCCCCGGCTGACGCCGGAACATCCCCCGAACAGCAGGAAACCACAGAGGAAGGAGGCGAATAATGGAAAATACAGAAATATATACCAATTCTACGGATTACAAAGCAGAAGAACCGGAAAAGGAGAAACACCGCTTAACCCCTTCGGAATCCGTCTTTTTCGATGAGCTGGCAAAGAACCTGAAAAAATACGCTGCCGACATGACAGCCCCCCGTCCGCTGGAAACGCTGTGTGAAAACTTCCGCCGTCTGCACCGTCTTTTTACCATTTTCGCGCATCCGTGGCTTGCCGAAAGCGGAACCATACAGAAAGCCTGTGCATGGTATGTTGCCTGTGCCCAGCCTACAGAAGAGGAAGCCCGACGCCTGACCGAGGCGCTAAACGGTTTTACCGTGTCGGCTTGCTATCTCGCTGAATGGAGTGAACTTATCATACAAATGAAGAAGTTTTTCCGGACAGAGGCAAAAGAATTGAAACACTTGTTTGATTACCAGAAAAAAATGGAACACAAGCACAGGGAACATCGTGAACGTCTGGCTGCAGAGGGACCTGCCTATTGCCTGACTATCGGCGGGGAGGAAATTTACGGGGTGCTTTATCCCCAGATAGAGGAACTCTACCGGGTGATGGGCCGCTTTATCGAAAGGGAAAAAGCACCTTTCCAATGTAAGATCAAAGGCTATGAGGAATATGGCGTCAGCATCAGCAAAGACATAAGCTTATGGGCAGACCGGGACGAATTTTACATCGATTACAGCCTCGGCACTTTTGAATACGATCTGGCCTGTATGCCTGCCGCAACGATGCAAAGGGTAGCCGACATCATATCGGATTTCCTGAAAGTGTTCGGAGAAAACGGCGACAGGAAAGTGCGCTGGGATATTACGGACTATCCCGTGGAATCGCAACCCGATATCGCGTTTGAAATCAAAGAAGACAGCAGGCTGCCTACTTTCCGGACTGTTCCGTGGGTCAATAAAAGCATATGCAGGGATGAAGGCGAAGAAACGGAAATAACGTATTTTGTCGACATCAACGAAACACATTCACCTGAATTGTCGTTCGGCGAATTTGTGGCTGTTTACCGGAAATTGGGGGATTTCCTGCAAAATCAGCCGAAAAGCGTTGACCTTGCCGGAGAATAGGTGAAATTGCTGGAAAAGCCGGAATAACCCTGACGGGTTCTTTCTGGCTTTTTCAATGATTTCGTGAGTGTCCTTAATGTTTTCTGGCCTGTCAGAAGGCTCCGAACACCAGGGACAAGCCCGACGCCGAAGCGTTTCATAAGCATATTTCTCCATATCCTGCGATTTAGGTGATTGGATTTCCATTGGCTTACCCCCTGGTGATGCGGAACATCATCGTTTTTCTTCGAGGCATTCTTTTTCTTACAAAAATCTAAGCAGGAGGAGCAAAATAGTATATTTCCCGAGTTTTTCCTGGAGGATTTTCCGGGCTATCTTGCGTTGTCTTTTCACAGTTTCTACCGCCAGGCCCAATTCTTCGGCAATCTCCGACGATTTTTTTCCTTCCTGTACCAAATCGTATATCCTACGACACTGCGGCGGCAAGCAATCAAGGGCCGCCGTCAATTGACGGTAAACCTCTTCCCGGATAATTCCATTGAGCAAAGAATCTTCCGTTGCACGATCCTCTAGCATCCGCAGCTCGCAAGTCTGTCTGAGACGGCTGTTTCGCAACTGATTGCGGCAACGGTTTAACACCGAACGGTAGAGATAGGTTTTCAAAGCAAGCAAGTTTTCAAACTCCAGCTCTTTACTCCAAATATACACAAAAACTTCCTGCACCACATCCTCAGCAACACCCCTATCCGAAGTATGCGCAACGGCAAATTGTACCAAAGGCTTGTAAAAATTTTCAAACAAAACCTTATAGTTTTCTTCCTTGTATAGATCGCCAAGCTCGCACATCACCGGAATTTTAGGCCAAAGATAGCGATCTTTTTGCAGATTCCAATAACCCGCCCGAATCGTAGGCGCAGGTGGAAAACCGGTGGCAACCGACTAAATAATGCCTGAATAAAGATTGATTAAAGATAAGATAAAGATAATGTATCCTTAAATGAATTTATATTTAATCTATATTAATCTTCTATTTAAATACTCTTTTAGTAAATCTTATTTATGCCTTGCCGGAGGAATGCTGCAGGCGTTTGCAAGGGGCAAGAAGCAGGACGACCGACGGGGCATACAGGCTTTTCTCCCGGAGACTGAAAGGTTGCACTCCTTCCAGTCTCCGGGAAACCCTATCCTTATTCCCGGTAAGAAAAATTTCCTTCATTCCGGTTATCTTCGGCATTATCGGCAATCCACACTTTGAATTCGCCGGGTTCTGCTACAAGCTTCATGTCCCGGTTGTACATGGCAATGGTTTCTTCCGTAATTACAAACCGTACCGTTTTGGTTTCTCCCTTGGGAATAAATATTTTTTCATATCCTCTCAGTTCCTTCACGGGGCGGGTGACACTGCCTGCAATATCCCGAATATAAAGCTGAACAACGGTTTCTCCATCGCGGTTGCCTGTGTTGGCCACTTCTGCGCTGACCTCTATCCGTCCGTCCGGTTTCAGTACATTGGTATTCATCTGCATATTCCTGATTTCAAAAGTGGTATAACTCAGCCCATAACCGAAAGGATAAAGGGGAGTGTTGGGCGGATCGATATAAAACGAACGATAGTC
>CAJKZL010000007.1 GCA_905204385.1 uncultured Odoribacter sp.
TATAAACGAAGAGTGGTTATCCGGCATATACCGGATAACCGCTATCCTGTATCCTGTAAATTGTTTTTGGATGAATAAACTGTTTTTATTTCTGTTTTTATGCTTATCTGTCCGGACAGCTCTGGCGTCTGAGAAAGATAAAATAGTGGCTCCGGGACCTTATTATCTGTATAACGACCGGGATAGTGTTGTCCTGCTGGAGGATTTCCGGGCAGTAAATACGTCCGTAGAATAATCCTTGGAGCCTCAGAATTAATCGGCGCAAACAGGGGTATTCTTGAGCTATGCAGATGAACATAATTGGATCTATGTGGGGTGTGACAAGGCAACGGATCATTTGGGGTGTGCTGACTGGTATGTAGCGACTCCTGCCGGTAAAACAGAAATTGCCCGCGATATCGCAAAATTATATGCTCATCACAAACGGCGGATAAAAGTGAATTGTATCGGCCGCACCGTGACGGTTTATGTTGATGGCGAACAAATCACTCACCGGTATATACCCGGTTTACCGTTGAATGCCGGAAAGACAGGCTTCCGGGTGCACGGAGATGGGGCTGTCCATATTTCTGATGTGGTGTGCAGGGCTGTAAAGACAAAGGATAAAAATAGAATTCAAAACAGAAAAGGACCATATACGCTCACTTCACCTCAGCTGGAAGTGAGCCTGAATAAGGATTTCCCGTCTGTGCATTCTTATCTTTGGAAAAAAAACAATGCCCGGTTAGACGGACAAATCCGGGACGTGAAATGTATTTCCATAAACGGGGATTGTTATTGGCCCGGAGTAGAGAGCCGGAGGGAAGAAAACCGGATTATATATACTTTAAAAGTGAAGGAACTGGACATCCACATAACGGTATCTTGTGAAGTACAGGAAAATGTTTTACACTTTACCGTGACCGATATAGCCGAACAGGGAACTGCCCGGGTAAGGACACTGGCTTTCCCGGATCATCATTTGGTATCTCTGGCTGATACGGTAAAAAAAGCCTGCCTTTCAATAGCTAATAACGTAAGCTCCGACCGGTTTTATCTGCTGAGTGAAAAGTCAGCGGATAGTACTTATCGCTATGGATCGGCTGTCATCCTTCATTCGGACCGGTTGGCTGCGACGCTTGAAAGCAACAGTATATACCATACCCGGCAATTCCTGTACCAGACAGTACAGACCGATGGAGGACGCAGAACGGGAATCTGGGGAAATGAATGGATTTACCGGGGACATGACGGGAAAGTGATTGCCTGCCCTTATATCAAAGTGGTCTTGTCGGATGATTGTAACGGGGACAAGCGGGTAGACTGGCAGGACGGAGCGATGGCTTTGCAGAAGGTGTATCCCGAACCTTTCGGGGCTGAGCTGATCCGCAATTCATACGCTACAATCACCATGAATTTCTTTAGTTTTGCCCAATACCCTTTTCTTCGTCAATTGGACAATATCAAGCGGTTTGCTATGGCAACGGACGGCTTCGGACAGATGGTAGAATTGAAGGGATATCAAAGCGAGGGGCATGACAGTGCGCATCCCGATTATGCCGGGAATTACAACGAACGGGCAGGAGGTCAAAGGGACCTGGCTTTTCTGGCCAAAGAAGCGAAAAAATACAAGGCGTATATTGGGGTACATATCAATTACAGTGAGGCTTATCCGGAGGCGGGAGCATTCAATGATGAGATCGTGACAGATATGCCGGCCTGGTGCTGGCTCGATCAGGCCTATTTTATGAATAAAGAAGCCGATATGCTGAACGGAGGATTTGAAAAACGCCTGAACCAACTGAAAGCAGACGTACCGGACCTGGCTTTTATCTATCTGGATACTTACCGCGAATACCGCTGGATAGCACACCGGACAGCGGAAATTTTCCGTCAGAACGGCTGGGCAGTCTGGACCGAAGATGCTGATGTATTTGACAAAGAAGCCGTTTGGATTCATTATAATCCCGAAGCCAGAAGTTTGATTCACCGCTTTGTCCACCACCAGCACCGGGACGGCTACGCCGTACATCCGGCTTTACTGGGCGGATATAGCCGTGGAGCAGAGATCGGTTTCATGGGGTGGCAGAGGGGAAGGGATTTTCATCAGGTCGTCCGGAACTTTTTTACCCAACAGTTGCCTTATCGTTATCTGATGCACTATCCTTTGGTGCAACTCGATTCGGTACGGGCGCTCCTGGCGGGGGGATTGGAGGCGTGTGGCGGTAAAGGAAGAACGACGGTGATTCGTAGAGGAGAACAGGTGCTGATGCAGGATGGATGTGTCTTTATACCCTGGAATCCCCTGACCGAAGAGAAGATTTACCATTACAATCCTGCCGGCGGAAAGACTGTCTGGCAGCTTCCGGAGTCCTGGCAGGACAAGGAGGTCGTCTATCTGTACCGTTTGAGCGATAAGGGCAGGGGATTGGAAAAACCATTGGCGGTTCAGGACCATCGGGTGGAAATAGAAGCTCTGCCGGAGACAGGGTATGTGTTGTACCGGGAACGGCAGGTGAATGGACCCCGGATGGAGTGGAGCAGTGGCAGCCCGGTGAAAGACATGGGCTTTGACAGTGGTGAATTTAAAGATTGGAAAGTGGAGGGAAACCCGGCACAGGTGGCATTCCGGCAAACGGGTTACGGGCAAAATTATCTGGCACTGGTGGGCGCTGATTCTGCCGGAGTCACTCAACGTATATCGCATTTGCAGCCAGGGATAGAATACTTGGTTTCAGCGTGGGTGTATCTGGCGGGCAGTAAAAAGGCAAGCCTGGCTGTCCGTATAGAAGGCGAAAAGGAACGGCGTATTTCGGTGGCTGAAAATAAGGTGAGGAATTTTATCAACAATTCGGACCGTGGAGGGACTACCTGGCAACGGATGAAATTACCCTTCCGTATGCCGGAGGGCAACAAACAGCTGGTTTTGTCTTTGTCTGCTTCAGCTTCCACTGATACTTCGCTGGTTTGTTTTGATGATATTCGTATGGTGGAAAATTCATTTTCTCAACGGGAGGGATATGCTTATTTTGAAGACTTTGAGCACGTTGATGAAGGATGGGGACCATTTATCCCTGCAGGCCCCACTTCTTCCCGCACGCATTTGTCACAGAAGCACGATGGATATACAGACAACACCATTCAGGGCAACTGGTCGCTGACCACCTGGAAAGAAAGGGACGGAGAGGTATACAGGACCTCCCCAACTATGATCCGTTTCCTTCCGGGAAAAACTTATGAAATGAGTTTTGATTATCACGTAGATTGCCGGGAAGTCTATCGGGTGACTGGTCGCTCGCAGGCTTCCGGAGTGCCTGTCTTTTCCTGCGATTTGAACCGTCCGGGAAAATGCCGGGTCACTTTTACCGTACCCGCCTGTACTGATTTCTATATTTCAGTAGTGAAACAGGGGAGTGGGCGTTTGGTGATTGATAATTTTGGAATCAAAGAAAAATCTTAGTGTCAGATCCTCATAATATTCCATATTTCCGTGAAAGGCTGTCAAAACGATGCTCCTGCCGAAATTAATTCCCGGTTGCAACGGGGCTGTTTTTAAGAAAAATGGAAAATACGTTTTTTTTGAATATAAAGTTTTGCTTAGCGGTAGTCTTTTGCAGCAGACATCTAAAACTATAAAAGAATTCAAGATAATCGTTAAAGAGAAATATGATACCCTTTATGAGGTAAACAGTTATGTATCATATACAAATACTATTTGCTTGCAAGGTCAGGAAACAAATGGTTTATTTTGAATTCTAACGGTGAAGTTGCTAAAAGGCGCCATCCGAGAGTGAATAGTACTCTAATTAAACTTCCGGTGACCAAAAATTTTTCGGAGGCATATCTTAATCCGCTTCAACATATAGCGTGTTTTGGAGAAAAAGAGGCCGGATTATTTATGTTCGGGCTTTCATTAACTGAGATTATCCGCAATATCCGTCTGGAGAGTGCCTATTTTATGAACTTCTTTTTTGATTTCTAACTCGGGAAACGCCTCTCGACACGAGAAAATATTTCGTCCGTCCCCCCTTATTTCCTTTCTTACCCTCAGTCAAACGCCGTCCCATCCGCTTTCTTTTAACATAGTCGAAATTATAGGTTCGTTCGCTTCGCTCACACTTGAAAGTCCTATAGTTTGAGATTATGTTTCCAGAAAGCTCCACGCCTCCCTGCCAAACCCACAAACCCCTGATACCGCATTCCGCAATCCCATCCATACCCATTCATACCCATCCGTCACATCGTCTCATACACGGCCCTGATACTCCGCGAATCTCCACGCCGCACCCCTTCGCTTCTGCCAACCTCCTGCAATGCCGGGACAAAAACTTATTCTCTTTTCTCCACCTCTTTACGCCGGCATACCCCGCGCCCCCGTTAAGCCATTCGGCTGGTGCGCCCATGTCTCTGGAGGACGGCGCACCGAAGCCCATCACACCCCACCGCACCGCCTTTGCTATCCTCTTTACCATGCGCCCGACATCCACCCAATCTCTTTTGCCATCTTCCTCTCGCGGGCTTAATCCGCGCAGCCCGTTCTCTCTTCCGCTTCATTTCGTGTGCTTGTTCCCACAACCTCCCCACAACCGAAAACAATCACACCAAATCCCCATTCACCCCATCCCGCGCTCACGCTTCACTCCCATCCATCGCATACGCAAGAATAGGAGGTTGGAAAGGTCCGTTCCGGCTGCTTCCCAACCACCCATTCCAGCGAGTCATCCCTCCGCGCCGCACCATTCCGCCCATCCATCGCTATAGTCGTGGAATCCCCACGCTTCCACAATTTACCGGACCGGGCCACGTGTCGTACCTCCACGTGGGACCGAACCGTCCAATTGTCCCGCTTCGCCCGCTTCTGTCCGATCCCCCCTCACGACAATCCCCTCCGCACGAATCCGGCTAATCCCGCCCTCACGCACCGCCTTTTCCACCGTCCTGCAATTGCGCCGACAGCCGCCTTCGTTCTTTTTCCACCGTCCTCTCACGGCGCTAAAAGTATAATAAGAAAAACGGATTACTTTCCTCCGGCATATCTCCGGCATCGCTCACTCAAAACCGATCCTACGCATTATCCTTCCACTTATGTTAAAGCCATACGCACCGATTATAAGGTACTGCAAATAAATCTATATTGTGAATATCCATTTAATAACCCTATAAAATCCACACCCATGAAAGCAAAGACAAACGAATTATTTGAAGACTTCACCGGCTCAACCGGCAACATCACCGCCGCCCATTCCGCCGGTCATTTGGTCGTACGTAACAAAGTTACCCCGACCTACACCGATACAGACTACCAGCGCGTCGTCCGTCAGAATTTCACCCGCTTTGCCAAAAACTGGCAGGACTTAACCGATGCACAACGCGCCCAATGGGCCGAAAAGGCAAAAGTCGTTTCCGCTTCCAGCTCCTACTATGGCATATCCGGTAAAATCAGTGGTTTCAACCTTTACGTCCGTTGTAACATGAATCTGGAACTAATTGGAATCACCACCCCGTTAACCACTCCGGTGGATAACATGACCGGCTTGCTTCCGGACTTCAAAGCTGTAAATCTTTCAGAATCAGAATTAAAAATCACTTTGGAGGAAAACGTTGAAGAAAACGACGTGTTGGTAGTCCGGATCACTCCGTTGTCTGTCGGTCAAAGCACCAATATTAACGGACTCCGGCAGGTGGGAACGGTTACCGGTGGAGCCTCCGAGGCTGTCATCACCGAAAAGTACATTGCTCAATTTGGCACTCCTTCCGCCGGAGACAAAGTACAGGTACAAATCTATGCCATCAACACCCTGAGCGGTTACGCATCCGCCCGTCAGACCACCGTCACAAACATAGCCGAAGAATCGGCCGGCTCATAACCCGCGGAAATAGCTCCGCACAAAAAGAAAGGAGGCAACTATGGCAACCAATTGGAGATCGACCTTATGGGACATTATTCTCACGATCCTGACGCTGGGAATCTCCCACATCCAGAAGCATAAAAAAAAATTGGAGGAAGAGGAGGGCAAAAAATCCACAAAACAGCCCTCCGAAAACTGATCATTTACCTTTATTGTGTGTATAAGCGGCTCTAACCAGCCGCTTATTTTTGTTTCATGTAATTTTAGGTTGAAGTATTTTTGTAATTTTTCTTGAATGAGGTACATTTGAACAATGTATCACATAAAAATTGTTAATGGATAAAAAGTGGCTGTGGTTTCTGTTAGGCATTGCAATTCCTTGCCTTCTTAATTTGATTTTTTATTTTGAAGTGATCCCTTCTTCATTGTCGAGCAATTCCTGGCTTGGTTTTTGGGGCGGTTATTTGGGAGGAGCTGCAACTCTTGCGGCATTTTTCTTAAGTAATAAAGCCACTAAACTTGTTGTGTTACGACAATGGGAAGAGAAAAAATTTGTGGAGTATAGAAATTCTTTATTAGATAATTTAAAGTTACTTAATACAGTAGAGATATTGAATGGTATTTCAAATGTATCACTTGACACACTTGATGAAAAGTTCAAAATCATTACTAAGAAAAAGCAGGAGATATATTCTTGTGACATTGCATTTAGGACAATATCAATGGTTGATTTAGGTAATATAAAGAAGGAAGAAAAGCAATATTATAATTGCTGGCAATGTATGACAGCCAATTTATCGTATTTTTTAGATCAGCAATTGGATTTAATATCATTTTGTAAAGATTATAAGAACAATGCTGAAACACTACGTTTATCTCAAGAGAGGGAACTGAATTTGAAGGAAATAATTAATAATCCAATGAATAATCAAAAAGAAAAAGATGAAAAAGAATTAAGAAAACAGCAAAAAGTTATAGCAGATTTAATTCAGAAGCAGGAAAGTTTTCAACCACAATTTGAAACAAAATTGAAGATTATAGAGAAATATAGGCAAGAACAGCATCCTGTTTGTATACGTAATTTGTATGAATTAACACTGAAGTTGATACAAACAAAAGAAAAAGCACTAAAGTAATTTGTTGTTAGATAGAAGATTGGTAATCGTTATAACGGTCTTTTTAAAACTGATCCTTCCTTATTTTTATTTCACGTTTTGCAAATGTTTTGCAATTTGTTAAACCATAAAACCCAACTATCTATAAATAAGATAATTGGGTTTTAAAATTGTGGTCCCACTTGGGCTTGAACCAAGGACTCCCTGATTATGAGTCAGGTGCTCTAACCAACTGAGCTATGGGACCTGCACTTTCGTGCGCCAACGAATAAATTCTTTTGACGGGTGCAAATATAGGGATAAAATCTGATTTTTTACCAAAGATGTTGGAAAAAAAAGTATTTTCGTAGGATGATTGAGAGAAGAAAATAGTGGTGATTTGATTTTCAAAGAGATGACGTGGCTATGATTTACGGGCGGATGCGCTGGATGAAATTTTAATACAGGATATTGGAAAAAGTAACGGCATGAAAACGTGTTTATTGGTAATTGGCAAAACGGATGCTGCTTTTATAAGGGAAGGTATTGCAGAGTATGAAAAACGTTTAATGCGTTATTTGCCTTATGAGATGAAAATATTGCCTGATGTGAAAAATGCCAGGAATATGACGGAAAACCTCCAGAAAGAAAAGGAAGGAGAACTCATCCTGGAACAGCTGCAAGCCGGGGATTGGGTGGTATTGCTGGACGAAAAGGGAAAACAATATACTTCTGTCGGATTTGCGGATTATTTGGCACAAAAGATGCTGATGGGCATAAAGAGGCTGGTATTCGTAATAGGAGGACCCTATGGATTTGCTGAATCGATTTATCAGCGCACCAATGAGAAAATTTCACTTTCCAAAATGACTTTTTCTCATCAGATGGTTCGGATGATTTTTACTGAACAAATATACCGGGCAATGACAATTTTAAAAGGAGAGCCTTATCATCACGAATAATGCGGAAGATGTATCTATGAAAAGAAAAATCTGGGTAATACTTTTTTTGTCGGTTGTTTTATTGGGGGCAACTGCTCTGACAGAATTTTTATTTTACAGACAAGATCAAAATACTTGGGTGCGGAATTTTCATAACCGTTTACACCAGCAGGAAGTTTTGGCTGACGAGATGCTGGCCTCTCACCAGGATACAATCTCGTTTAGACGGAAGGAGTGGAACGAGGATTTGATCGGAGTATGTTTTCAGAATGGGATGCTGATAACCTGGACACATAAAAAGATCGGGGCTGATCATTTATACCGATTGTTGACTGAAAATGGTCGTTTTGTCAGAATAGGCAACACGTTTTATGAAGTTAGAAGAAAAAAGCAAGCAGAATGGGATTGTTTTGCCTTGCTCCGGATTAAGGATGTATATCCTTATACCACCCGATATGTCAAAAATAGTTTCGGGCAATACCTGAAAATCTCTGAAGAAAACATCGACGAACTGACTGTTTTGGCTTCTTATACGGAGCGAGCACATTTAATAAAGGATAAAGAGGGGGAACCGCTGTTTTATTTGTTATATGGTGAAAATTATAAAGAGCGCGGTTCGAATTATCTTTTAATTACCCTCTATCTCCTTTTCTTTCTAAGTTTGTTTTATGTCTATGATTTGCTTCAGAAAAATGCTATCACCTTGAAATTGCAGTTGTGTTATTTCTTTGGTTTTATTCTTTTTTTACTGGGAATGCGGTATTTTATGCTTTACTTCCGCTTACCGCCCTCCCTTTATCAATTGCCTGTTTTTGATGAAGATTTATCTAAAGATATCTATATCCGGTCTATTGGAGATTTAATTCTGACGACCTTCTGCATTTTTCAGCTGGTATATGTTACTTTATCCAATATCCGCATTAATTATGAGAATGAAAAGCTGAAACGTTACCGATATGTTTTGGCAGTGGCTTTGCTTGTCATTGTATTCTTGTATGTCGACTTTTTCAATTTTGCCATCGATTTGGTTATCGAGAACATGGATATTCACTTGAATGTAGCTCAGTTGGTGCATATCGGTGTGGCTTCCATCATCGCTTTTGTGGCTATAAGCCTCGCAGGATTGGTTATTTTGGTCCTTATATTCGGAATTGTGTCGGCCTTCCAGCATTTTTTTTCTTTCCGACAGGTAGTTAAAATAAACACATCGGTGTGTCTGGCGTTATGGATAGTCAGTGAGATGATGGGGCTTTATACTAATTTCTGGGATTGTTTTTTTATCTGGATCATCACTTTGTTGATAACGATCAATAAATACTTGCTAAAAAGAGATATTCAACGGAGTATCTATATTTTGGTTGTCTTTTTGTTATCCATCTATGTGGTCATGGTCACTAAGAAATATGAGAGTTACAAGGAACAACGACAACGGATCGATTATGCAACGGAATTGATAGAAGAGAGGGATTATAACTTTGAGGAAAGGCTGAATGAAATCGATCGGGATCTGTCCCGGTCTTCCGTATTAGAAGAACTGCTGGAGAGGGGAGAAGAGCAAGAGGCTGAAGAGTTTTTAAGAGAGGAATTGTTGAATATGACGGGGTATAATTATTATCCCGATATTACTTTCTGCCGTTTAGAAGATAGTTTGTGGCTGACGGATATAAAGGAACAATTGGGGTGTAGAGAATATTTCGAGCAAATTATCCATCGACACGGGCATCCTATTGAAAATACTCATTTCTATTCCATCGGTATTTTTGATGGCTTCATAACTTATATCGGCAGGTTCCCTTATGGGGGAACTTATTTATACCTGAGATTCGATGCCGCTAAAGACGATGAGGGGCTGGGCTATCCACAGGTGTTGTCACGCAAAGCGGGAAAGGAAAATAATAGGGTATATTTTTATTCATACGCGAAATATGCGAACGGAGAATTGGTTTCTTCTTCGGGAAACTTCGTTTATTATAAAAAACTGAGAGCTTTTGGAAGAGATAAAAGAGACGGGATTTTGTTGATGAATAAAGATCATTATTCCCATATGATGATTCCTGTTAATCAACAAGACACGTTGATTGTCAGTCTGCCGGAAAATACTTTTGCATTATATTATATGAATGCGTTGTATGCTTTTTTTGTTTGCATTGTCATCTCCTCTTATGGGCTGTTTTTCAATGTCAACCGGAATATTAATTTTCGCAAAGGGACTTTGAAGGCCCGGATAAAAAATAATATTATATCATTGATTTTCGTGTTGTTTGTACTTCTTACCGCTTTAAGCATATACATCAATACCAAAAGTTTCGAAGGCAGGCATAATGCGAAAGCCATAGAGTTGTTGAAATATGTAAACAAGGAACTGGAGCGGTTGGATTGTGTGGATTGGCACCGTTGTCCCGACATTTTGCAAACTTTGTCGGGAATGTCGGACTTGTTAATGATCGACATCAATATTTATTCGAATAAAGGGAAGTTGGTATCTACCTCCAGGCCTGAAATTTTCCAGATCGGTTTCGACGGTTGGCTGGTTAATCCGGAAGCGCTGGAACAGATTGAAGTAAAAGGGGCTACCAGTTATATAGAAAAAGAGAAAATAGGAGAGTTAAGCTATATTTCTGCTTATATGCCTCTGATATTGGATAATGGGAAGTCGTACATTTTGAATGTGCCCTATTTTGCTCAGAATGACGAATTGAACCTGGATATCGTTATTATGATTATCATAACGGTAAATATAGCGGTTGTGATGATGGTGCTGGCTTTTATTCTTTCGGGACTGATAGCGGAAAAAGTGACGAAGCCTCTACAGATGGTCAATGAAAAGCTGCGTAAAATGCGGATAGGCGGCAAGAATGAAAAAATCAAGTACGGACATAAGGACGAAATAGGGGTATTGGTGCAGGAATACAATAATATGGTGGACAAACTGGATGAAAGCATCGAGCAATTGGCCCGATCTGAACGGGAAAATGCCTGGAGGGAGATGGCCCGTCAGATTGCCCATGAAATCAAAAATCCGCTGACTCCTATGAAACTGAACATTCAGTTTATGTTGCGTTCCCTCCAAATGGAAGATCCTGAGAAATTTAAACAGAGGTTCCGGGATATTTCAGGAATGTTGATAGAACAGATCGATAACATGGCGGCTATAGCATCGGCTTTCTCAGATTTCGCCAAGCTTTCGGTGACCAATAATGAAATTTTCAGCATCGATGATCTGGTGCGCAATTGTACTTTATTGTTTGAAAATAACATAGATGAAATCAGTTGTGAAGCAAATACGGGTTTGAAAATTTTTGCGGATAAGGAGCAAATGCGCCGGGTGGTGATCAATTTGCTGAAAAATGCAGAACAAAGCATACCCGAGGACCGGAAAGGAAAAATTCAGGTAAAAGTCCGCGGGATCAATGAAAAAGTAGAAATCAGAATACGCGACAACGGCTGTGGTATACCGGAAGAATTAAGGAAAAAAATTTTTGAGCCCAATTTCACGACCAAATCGAGTGGTTCAGGCCTAGGCTTAGCCATTTGTCAACGCATCATCGAGAGCCTGGGCGGAAAAATCGGTTTTACGACGACCTTAGGAGAAGGAACTGAATTTTATATCATTTTGAATTATTGTGGAGATTAAATTGAAGCTTATGACGATCGTTTATTTAGTATCCGGGATGATAATAGGGGCCGGCATGGTTATTGTAATAGGCCTGATTCTGAGAAAAAAGCGTATGAAGAAAATAGAAGTTGCAGAAAGGGAGAAGATCGATATTACTTTACAGGATATTATCCGTTTGGCAGCTTTGAATACTTCTTTGGACGTCGGTTCTTTGATCATCGAGTATAAAATAAACATTAAGCTTCCCGGGTTTTATGAACGTTTTCTGGCGTTGAATAAAAACCAGCGCGAGCAGTATTTCAATGAGTTGATATTCATATTTACTAAAAACAAGAGGGGATATGTTGAAAACTTACTGGATCTATACCCCGGTTTATCTTCCCAGGATATTTTGCTCTTGTTGATGCGGGAAATCCACTTGGATAACAAGACCATGGCTCGGATTTTGGGGCTTGGAGCAGAAGCATTCAAGAAAAGGAGAACCCGTTTAAAGGCAAAAATGCAACGAATGGACTTAACGGCTCAAGAGGCAACAGCTTCTTGACCCTTGAAGCGACTCTTTCCGGGGTTATGTCGACCATGCACTTTTGATAGACGGCTTGTTTACATTTCCCACGCCCGTCTTTTGTACAGGGGCGGCAGGGGAGGTCAATGGAAAGAACCTCGTCGGTCGGACCGGTGGGAAAACCGAAGGCTGTGGGGCCGATTAAAGCCAGGGTTGGGATTCTGAAAAGATCGGCTGCGTGCATAAAACCGGTATCTCCACTGATGACGACATGGGATCGATGTACCAGATAACAAGACTCGATAAGGTTCGCCTTACCCGTCAGGTTCACAACCCGTTCCGGAGCAGCCTGCCGGATTTGCTCATTGAAGGTATCTGCGGGACCTCCTAATAATATAAAACGATAAGCGGGCAATAAAAGGATTAATTTTTGCCAATGGCTTATCGGCCATCTTTTCATTTCCCAATTTGCTGAAGGAACTAATGTAATGGTCTTAGCATCTATCGAGGAAGCGAATTTTTGACGCGCACTGTCCGGAAAATACCAATCTTTATAATTGTCCGGGAAATGAGTGATGCCCCATTTTTTTAAGGGTTTCCGGTAGGACTCGACGCTACGGAATGGCCATTCATATCGGTTGATGCCGAGACGGAAAAGCAAAAAACGTTTATACCGTTGTTTGCTTCTTAATGCAATATGAGGAAAATGTCCGGATAAAATTAGGTTGATCTTCAGTATATAGGAGCGGATATTGCTGTGCGCATCGTAAATATAATCGAATTTTTCCCTCCTAAGTTCTTTTGCTATGGAGAGCAAGCCTTTGAATCCCCTGTTCTTGTCGAATGCCCATATTTTATGGATCCGTTTGTCTATCGTCAACAAGGGGGCCATGTCTTGTCTGGCGATCCAATGAATCTCGGCTTCCGGAAAATGTTCGCGGATGCCGCCAATAATTCCCATGCACTGGATGATATCGCCAATAGAACTGAAACGGATTTAAATTTTGGGCATAATTAAAACGCATCTTATAGTTTGTCTTTGAATTGTGGGTATGTCAGAGCCAGGCAGCAAAGGGTCTGAATACCTATTGGTACCCCTGAAGGATCTGCATAAAAACCGGAAGTATGAAGCTTCCCGCAATTGTTCTCTCCTCTCACTCCCAGACGGAGAAAAGTAGCAGGGATCACCTGGCTGTAACGTGCGAAATCTTCTGTTGTCATTCTTCTGGGCAATAAGCTGATATTTTCTTCACCTAAATTCTTCTTCAGCACCTCAATTGCTGTTTGGGTTTTCTCCGGATCGTTGTATAAAACCGGATAGCCTTCTACAATTTTAACTTCCGCTTCGGCTCCCATACTTTCTGCTATGGCTTGCGAAATTTGCCGGATATGTTTTTTGGCTTTCGTACGCCACAGTTCGTCAAAGGTACGAAAAGTTCCTTCTAATGTAATCTCTTTGGGTAGAATATTCATCGAACTCTGACAGCGGATATTGCCAAACGTTAAAACTGTAGGTATTTGCGGCGAAGCCAGTCTGCTCGTAATTTGTTGCAGAGCTACGACAATATGGGAGGCGATCAGCACCAGATCGCTGCTTTGGTCGGGAAGGGCTGCGTGTCCGCCGGGTCCCCTCAGGGTGATGTAGACTTCGTCGCCCGAAGCCATATATGCTCCTGGGCACAAGCCTGCATGCCCCACCTGAAGATCCGGTTCTGCATGTTGGCCGATGATCCATTCGGGCCGATGTCTTTTGAAGAACATGCTTTCCAGAATGTCCCGGGCACCTCCGGGAAGGACTTCTTCGGCATGCTGAAAAATGAGCATGATGTTTACCGGAAGATGGGCGGAATGTTCGTGCAGATACTCGGTGGCTCCCAGTAAACAGGCTGTATGCAAGTCGTGGCCGCAGGCATGCATGATCCCGGGACGCAAGGAACAGATGCTATGTGCCTCATCTTCCATTATAGGTAAGGCATCCATATCCGCCCTAAGGGCGATGGTCCGGTTGGGATCCTTACCCGGAAGCAGAGCGATAATCCCGTTAAGGCCCGCTTTTTCATACGATATGCCCAGTCCGTTCAGTATGCTTTCTACGTAATTACGCGTCTCCATTTCCTGAAAACTCAGTTCCGGATGCCGGTGCAAATACGCATAATGCTCCATGGCATGGGAAATAATCTTTTTATCTATCTTCATAGGGCGTGAAATTTCAGCTAACGAAATTAAAATTTATTCCTGATTCAAGGAAATCCTGTTGAAAAGAATTAAATTCGTCACTTGGTAATTTCTTAATCCTTTTTGCTTGTTTGGGGTATGAAAGTAATATTTTCTATATTCTTATTGTTTCCTTTTATTACAGTGTTTTCGCAAGCTGTCATGGATTTTTCTACACAAATGCATGATTTTGGTACAATTAAAGAAACGGATGGGGTAGTGTCCTGCCAATTTGAATTTGTCAATCAGGGTGCTTTGCCGGTTTTGATTAAAAAGGTCGAATCTTCCTGTGGTTGTACCTCTCCCGAATGGACAAGACAACCGGTGTTGCCGGGTAAAAAAGGATACATTAAAGCTGTCTTTAATCCTCAAGACCGTCCGGGTTATTTTGATAAAACCATAACGGTATTCTCGAATGCCCAGCCGGCTGTAGTAGAATTGAAGATAAGAGGAAATGTGGAAGGTAAAGCCCGCACCATTCTGGACGATTATCCCTATGAACTGGCTTCAGGTTTACGTCTTCCGCTGCAGGAGATTTCTCTGATGAAAGTGCGTAAAGGGGAGATTAAGTATATGAGGATAGGGATTTTTAATAATGCGGGCAAGAATGTGGAGGTAAATTTTGACAGACTGCCTGGTTATTTGAAGATGAGTATTGATCCTGCTAACATCGAAGATAAAGAGACGGCCAACGTGGAAGTCGCCTATAATACTGCCTTACATGGAGAATATGGTCTGAACAGGCTTTGGGTCGATTTGGTTGTTAACGGTAAAAAATATCCTTTGCCGGTATCCATTTTCATTGAAGAGGATTTCCGGAACGCGGATGTTTCGACTGCTCCCATAATAGAGGCCGATAAAAAATATTATCATTTCGGGACTATGCCGTCGGCTCAAACCGTGAAATTTACGTATCAGTTAAAAAATAAAGGGAAAACGGCTTTGAAAATACATCGGATTTATACTAACGATGCGCGGGTTGTCGCTGAAATGAAGGCTAAGGAAATATTGCCGGATGCGACAGCTTGTATAGAGGTGAGAATCGAGAAGGGAGCTGAACCTGGAAAGGTTGCATCTGTCGTCAGCGTAATCACCAATAGTCCGCTGCAGCCTGAACTGAAGTTGCGTTTTTATGGAGAATTGAAATGATAATAATTGAATAATGAAAAAACATATTCCGAACCTCATTACTTGCCTGAATGTATTTTGTGGTACATTGGCGATCGTCATGACCCTTTACGGGCAGATTATAATTGCTTCCGCTTTGATTCTTACGGGCATGTTGTTTGATTTTTTCGATGGGATGACTGCCCGTGCCCTGGGAGTGAAATCCGATATGGGCAAGGAATTGGATTCCTTGGCGGATGTTGTGAGTTTTGGAGTCGCACCGGCCCTTTTAGCCTATCATCTTTTGCTGGAAACCCTTCCGGGGCATTCTATTTTTTCCTGGCCGGAATGGAACTGGCATATGAAAGTGCTCCTTGCATGTCCTTTAGTGATTCCTGCATTTTCTGCTTTACGACTGGCGAAATTTAATCTTGATCCCAGGCAAACCAAGACTTTTATCGGGATGCCTACTCCGGCAAATGCTTTGTTTTGGGTGGGATTGGTTTTTGGTAAACATTGGAGCCCGGATATTTATGTCGTTTTTTTTGCCAACGAATGGGTGCTGGGGATTTCGGCCCTTGTCCTGTCGATCTTGCTTATCAGTGAGTTGCCTATGTTTTCTTTAAAAATTTCTTCTCTGGGATGGTACTCTAATAAAAGTTTGTATCTGCTGATTATAGTTTCGCTGGGCTTGGCTTTCTTTTTAGGAAAAGCCGTAATTATGTTTGTAATTCCGTTCTATATCCTGATCAATGCTATTGTAGCTTTGCAGAAGGCGGTGATTAGTAAAGATCGGTAAGGGGATCATAGTCGACATAATCCTCTTCGGGGGATATAACGCTATTGCAGATGGCTTTTCCCGTATACATGGAAGACGTGTTGATTGCTCCCGGTTGAAAGGCGCTATTGTTGGCGATTCTACCGACTAATTCCGGATTGGTATGAAATACATCCAGTTGAGTGATAATTACAATGCCTGCGATGGTTGCAACTGCTAAAGCATACTTCAACAAACGGTGTAGGAGATTGCCTGAGGCATCCGAATTCAGATAAGCTTCTCTTTGAGATATATTCACAGCAGGCATCAGCATTTGAACGGGCTGGGATTTATGTCCATCGGGAAACTGTATCCCGATCGGTTCCATACCAAAAGCTTCGGCAAAAAAATTATTTTTGCAACTTTCAAAAAGAACATTAAAACGTCGGTCTGTATAAAACTCTCCTATATTGCCAAAGGAAATACGTTGTTTCTGATTCAACCGTATTTTCAGATCTTCGGTAAACAGAGTCAATTGGATAGCCGCTTTTTCATAGCTGATATTTTCTTTATCGGCAATCCAATTGACAAGCAAACCATCATTATGGACCAGATTGCGGTTGAACAAAATTTCCTTTGAGGGCGGACAAATCAAACCACTATTGCCGTCGATGTATGCGCTTTTGTAATTGCATATAAAACCTCCGAAATCAGGTATGATTACGCAATCATGCAAAAATAGCAAATCTGATATGTATCCAATGAATCTATGCATGCCACAAATGTATGAAAATTCGTCAGGATGTACAACATCGCAGCTTCAGATTTTTTTCGGTGATAAGGGGAAGTGGATAGTGTTAATAAATTTTTTAATAAAGTTCTTCGTTTTTTAGAAATATTGGTATTTTATTGCTTACTTTGCAGCATTCTAGTTAAATAATAAATCTTGTACCTATGAAAGTATTTGTAACAGGTGGCACCGGATATATCGGTTCACATACAGTGGTTGAATTACAACAAAACGGTTTCGATGTGGTGATAGTGGATAATCTTTCTAATTCGAACATCGATGTATTGGACGGGATAGAAAAAATTACAGGCATACGTCCTGAATTTGAAAAGATTGATTTGACAGAAGCTGAAAAAGTACGTGATTTTTTTGCACGTCACAAGGATATTGTTGCAGTGATTCATTTTGCCGCGTTGAAAGCTGTTGGTGAATCTGTTCAGAAGCCTTTGGAATATTATCGGAACAATTTGAATTCTTTGATGAATGTGATTGCTTCTATGAAAGAGTTTGGAGTGAAAAATCTGGTATTTTCATCTTCTTGTACGGTTTATGGCCAGGCAGATGTGTTGCCTGTTACAGAACAAACTCCCCGGAAACAAGCAGAATCTCCTTATGGCAACACAAAAGCGATGTGTGAAGATATTATGCGGGATGTTGCGAAGGTTGAAAAAGAGATGAATTTACTTGCTTTACGTTATTTTAATCCAATTGGAGCTCATCCTTCCGCTTTGATCGGAGAATTGCCTAATGGTGTTCCTAATAACCTTATTCCTTTCCTGACACAAACCGTTGCGGGTATACGTGAACAACTGAGCGTGTTCGGTGATGACTATAATACTCCCGACGGATCGGCTATCCGGGATTATATCGATGTCGTAGATCTGGCAAAGGCGCATGTGGTTGCTATTCGTCGTCTTTTAGATGGGAAAAATAAGAGTAATTATGAATATTTTAATATTGGGACAGGAAATGGCGTTTCGGTTCTCGGTTTGATCCGGGCTTTTGAAAAGGCAACGGGAGAAAAGGTGAATTATAAAATTGTAGGTCGCCGGGCCGGAGATATTGAAAAAGTTTGGGCGGATACTTCTTATGCCAACAATGAGTTGGGGTGGAAGGCTATTGCTCCCTTGGAAGAAACGTTGGCCAATGCCTGGAGGTGGCAGAAACATTTGATGACAAAATAATCTACCTGTCTAAATATTATACGCCGGATGTCAATTTTTTAGACATCCGGCGTGTTTTTTTAGAGTAGTATGTTGTTTAAGAAGATGTTATGATTGTGGTATGAAAATTGCAAAAGGTTTGATGGTAAAGAATTTCAAATCACGATCATGTCAAAGCCTTTTTCTTTTATCCGAAATTTATTCCGTTCTGCTTTTCGTTTTAAGACTTTAGCAGCTATCAATATTATAGGTTTAGCCTTAGGGTTGGCTATTGCTATGTTTTTATTGATTTATCTGCAGTTTGAATTCTCCTATGATAAGCATTTTAAGGATGCTAACCGGATCTACAGGATGTTGACGGTCTTGAGCGAGAAGGAAATTTATCCCCGTTGTTTAGAAGAATTGGGACAACGCCTTGAAAAAGATATTCCAGAAGTGGAAGTAGCTTCCCGTTTGTATGAAGCTGGTGATGTTCCACTGTATTATGAGAAAAAAAATACGTTGAAACTCCGTTGTTTTTATGCAGATTCTTCTTTTTTCCGGATTTTCGATTTTAAACCGATTTATGGAAAATTGGAAGGGGCTTTAGATGCATTAGAGAATTGTGTAATTACCCGGACTACTGCGGTGCGTTTTTTTGGCGAGGGGGTCAATCCCGTTGGAAAAATACTCAACGGCACGGGTCAGCAAAGAGGATACCAGATTGCTGCTGTAATTGAAGATGTTCCGATAAATACGCATTTTAAGTTCGATATGCTGTTTCGTTTACCGGAATTTGGGTATTATGGATTGGAGTATTTCACTTATTTGAAGTTTAAGTCAGGTGTCGATCAGGGACAAGCGATAACGAAGTGCAACCGACTGAGTGAAAAAATGCTGGAAGAAAGATTTGCTGATAATTACGCGGGAAAGTATAGTGCGATCACTGAGCCATTGTTGTCCATCCATACTTCCACTAAGGCTCTTTTTGATTTAACACCTACAGCGAATAAGACAAATCTTATATTCATCATTATTGTAGTTTGTCTGGTGCTTGGAATTGTGGT
>CAJKZL010000008.1 GCA_905204385.1 uncultured Odoribacter sp.
CTCTTCCTGTCATTATGCGCCGGGACAGATCAAAAGTTTCTACCTGCCCGGGGATAAACTTCCGCAACCCCATCATCCCCAGTAAGGAAGGATACAAATCGGCAAAAGCAATCGCCGTCACTGAATCGCGCCGGGCTTCGATTTTCCCGGGCCATACCATAATCAAGGGAATGCGCATAGACTCTTCATAATAAATATCTTTTCCGATATGACGATGCATACCCATACAATCGCCATGATCGGAAGTGAACACCACAATCGTATTTTCCCACAATCCCCGGTCTTTAAGAGTCTGTATAATACGGCCTATCTGCTCGTCCACTCCACTCATGCAAGCATAATAATCTTTCACCGAACGACGGTAAAATTTTCCCTCAGGGCTATTCTTTACCGGAATATCGGGACGCTGACACCAGGCTTCCACATCCAAATCCTTATACAATGCCTTATACTTTTCCGGCACCAACTCATAGCCGGTATGCGGAGGATTCATGGATACGACCAAAGCAAAAGGCCGATCGGCCGGGCGAATCCCATTCTGATTCTCCAAATATTCGATAGCCCTGTCCGCTTCATATTCCGGTCCCCACCGATCGACATAATAAAATTCTTCGCGCCCTGCATCCGCTGCCCAATACATGGGCTTTAAATGGTAATCGTAAGTCCCATAGGCAATCCAATGTTCAAAACCATGGCGGCGTTCTTTAGGACACCATTCATTCCAAGCTATTTTTCCTTGATTATTAGCCGTATTTACATAGGGTTCATAGGGAGCATCCAGATGCCACTTCCCGATATACCCCAGTGTATACCCTTGTTCATGAAGCACATCCGACCAACAACGGGCATCTTTCGGTAACTCTACGCCATAGGGCGTATTTTCAGAATTACAATTACCCAGGACCCTACTTTTATTCGGATACTGTCCGGTCATCAACATTCCCCGGGCAGGCGAGGACACCGGATAACTGCTAACCGCATTTTCGAAAGACACCCCTTCAGAAGCTAAACGGTCGAGGTGAGGAGTAATCACCGGCTCCATTCCCAGATAGCCCAATGCCTGTCCCCTCCATTGGTCAGCCATGATAAACAACAAGTTAGGTTTCTTTTCCTGACGCCCCCAGGCTAAGGCCGGCAAAACCAATGCCGGAATACCCCAGGTGACTATTTTATAAACGATATCCATACTTTCTGTTATAATAAACGATGAAGGAGATAGGGGGGCTTATTGCCTTACCGTCTGTCCTCATTAACCGGTTCAATGATAAATTCGAAGGTTTTCTCTTCCACTTTCACCCGGTATTCGGGTCGCACTCCCGGTCCGCAAGTAGCTGTCCCCACTCCGGCCTGTTCGGCATCCAAATGCACATTTACATTTCCGTTACGCCGAAGTTCATCGATATGACGCGAAGCGTCGATATTCCGGTCCGGATAAGGCAGGGCACTAAACTGGAAGGGGGTTGCCGATGCAAACCTCCATCCTTTCCCAGTCTTGCCGGTCAAAGAAACCCAACGGACATCGGTGCGGTTACCTGTAGACTGTGGGGTGACATAATAATGGAACATCCGTTCCGGGGAAGTATGGTATATCCCTATTTTTCCACATGCTTTCCGGTCAGCATAAGTCTCCACATCACCTCGTCCCAGATATTGCACCCGGTCGTACTGTCCCGGCATTTCAAAAGCCCATCCTATGCGCGCCAGCGACCTGACGACCGCAGTATCCGGCTTCACGGTGGCCACCACTTTCATCTTTCCGTCCGCAGCCACCTTGTAATTCACTTGCGCCGTCGCCACCGTCTGTTGTGTAGGATTCAGCAAGTCCACACTGACCGTCACTTCCTTTTTCCGGACTTGCCATCCGGTCATTTTTTGCGTTAACCGGTCCAAACCTGCTTTTCTCCATAGCCTGGCCCCGTTCGCATCCCGGTTATCGTTATCCGTTGCGGGACGATACAGGCTGATCGTCAAAGGAGAAGCCAACATTTCCTCTCCATTCACCTGATAGGAAGTCAAGGTCCCGTCTTCCGGAGAAAAAGTCAACAGAGCCGGGCCAACGCTTACCCGATACTCGAGCGCCTTAAGATAAGCCGCAACAAATTTAAGCGGTTTGAGGTAATTCACCGGGATCACAAATTGATCGCAAGCCACTTCGTCTTCTGTCCCGATAAAAGGCTGAGGTATTTTGGGCGTCCAGCTTAGATTCAGGTACATCTCCCGAATCCCCGCCGGCTTACGGATACCTTCGGGCGCAAGCGTTACCGTGGTTTCCGCATGCGGGGCAGCCGCAATCTTCTCGGTGCCTTCTTGTATCGGCGTACCGTTGTCTCCCACCAATTGCCAATGCAAAACATAAGCATTCAGATCGGTGAAATCATACCCATTTTTCACCTTAACCGACAATTTAGCGGGATCGATCAAGCGGGCTTTAATATATTGATAAACCTTTTTCACTTCTGCCAAATGAGGATGCGGCTCACGCATCGCATTTACCAATCCGTTGCAGCAAAAATTGCCGAAACTCGGAATACCCCGGGGTCCGTAATCTCCTCCATAGGTCCAATACCAACGGCCATCCTCGTTGATTTCCCGGAAGGATTGGTCTACCCAGTCCCAGATACATCCCCCCTGTGCCTGGGGTTCGCTTTCGAACACTTCCCAATAATCCTTCAATGCCCCCACGCTGTTTCCCATCGCATGTGCATATTCACAAAGTATAAACGGACGGGATTGCTTTTTGGCACAGTAAGCTTTAATTTCTTCCAAAGAGCGGTACATCCGGCAATAAATATCCGTATTACGTCCCAGCTCCGCCCTTTCATATTGAACGGGGCGGGTAGAATCGACAGATTTGAGCCAATCGTAAGTGGTTTCAAAATTGATCCCGATTCCCGCTTCATTCCCTAAAGACCATATGACGACCGCCGGGTGATTTATGGAACGTTCGAACATTCTGCGGGTACGGTCCATATGAGCCTTCCGCCAGCTAGTATCCTTGGCCAGGGAAGCTGCCCCATATCCCATGCCATGCGACTCGATATTCGCTTCGTCGATCACATAGAGGCCATATCTGTCACAAAGTTCGTACCAATAAGGATGAGCCGGATAATGTGAGTTGCGCACGGTGTTGATGTTGTTTTGCTTCATCAACTGAATGTCCCTGAGCATCCATTCCTTGTCCACCGTTCTCCCCTTCTGCGTATGCTCGTGCCGGTTGACTCCTTTGACGAGGATCGGTTTGCCATTGATCATAAACTGACCGTTCTTGACTTCTGCGGTTCTGAATCCCACCGGACAACCCGTATATTCCATGACCTTTCCATCCTGATCTTTCAATTCCAGAATCAAGTCGTAGAGATAGGGATGCTCCGCACTCCACGGATTCACGCCGGTGAGCGTGCGGGAAGCGAAAGGCATAAAATTACTCAATCCCCGGGATTTTACAGGCATATTGTCGCTGATCACCAATTTTCCATCGGCATCCAGCAATTTATAAGCAATGGAGGAAATCCCCCGGGCCAGCCCTTCCAGGGTCACTTCCAGATTGAACAGACCATCGCGATAGTTTTTCTTTTCGAGAGACGAATGAACCCTGTAATCGGCAATGTATTGTTTGGGGGTGGAATAAAGACAGACATCCCTTTCTATGCCGCTCAACCGCCAGAAATCCTGACATTCAAGATAAGATCCTGCACTCCAGCGATACACTTCCACAGCCAGCACATTCTCACCTTCCGGCTTTACCTTATCCGTGATATCCCATTCTGCAGCCGTCTTAGATCCCTGATTATAGCCCAGCAATTCTCCGTTAAGCCATACATAATAGAAAGAAATGACTCCCTCGAAACAAAGCACCACCCGCCGGTCTTTCCAATGAGCGGGAAGGGTAAAGGTCCGCCGATACGAGCCCACTTCATTAGCTTCATAAGGCACCAGGGGAGGATTTTTTTTGAAACCGAACATTTTATTGTCGAACTCGTAATTCTCATTGACATAAATGGCCGTTCCATATCCCTGCCGTTCCCAATTTCCAGGCACTTCGATTTCCGCCCATCCTCCGGTATAGAAACCGGGTTCATAAAACTCCCGGGGACGGTTGTCCGGGTTCTTCACCCAATGAAATTTCCACCGCCCGTTCAAGCTCCGGTACCAGGGTGAATTTTCATGCTCCCGTTTCATTACAGCCTTCTCACCGGCATACGGCCAAACATAAGCATGGGGTTCGATCTTATGCAATCCTATTGCATATTGGCTTTGCCACTCCGGCAAACTGTCGGCGCGCACGATTCCGCCCAAAGACAGTGTCAGTGCAATCAAGGTCAATAAATATCGCATCCTTATCCGTTTTTATTTATCCCTTCTCCTCATTCCCTTCCTCCCCGTTAATTACTCCTCGCTCCTCCATCCCTCCCTTAAACTATAAACCATAAACTCTAAACTTTAAACTAATTCTTGCTTCGAATCGGATCATCATACTGCACTTGCAATCTTTCCAGTTCTGCTTTAAGTTCTTTTGTCAATTCCTCGCTATCCGGTTTTCCATACAGATTATTCATTTCCATAGGATCTTCCTGCAGGTCGTACAACTCCCAGGCATCGATGTCATGATAGAAATGCATCAATTTATAGCGTTCGGTTCTCACGCCATAATGACGGCGTACGGCATGTTCCGCCGGAAATTCATAATAGTGGTAATACAACGATTTCCTCCAATCCGCGGGGTTTTCGCCCTTCAGCAAAGGCAATAAAGACACCCCTTGCATGTCTTCGGGGATGGGAAGGCCTGCCAGATCGAGAAAGGTGGGAGCGTAATCGATATTCTGAACCAATTGTTCCACATCGCCGCGACGTTCGAATCCCTCAGGCAAGCGCATGATCAGGGGAGTACGCATCGACTCCTCGTACATAAAGCGCTTGTCGAACCAACCATGTTCCCGCATAGAAATTCCCTGGTCCGTATCGTATACTACATGGGTATTTTCCAGCATTCCTTCTTTTTCCAGTTCGTCCTGCAATCGACCGACATTGTCATCGAGTGATTTCACCACTTTCGCATAGTCGCGCATATAACGCTGATATTTCCATTCCGCCAACGCCTTCCCGCTAAGCTTTGCCTGCTTGAACTCCTCGATTATCGGCTGATAGTGGCGGTTCCAGGCAGCTTTCTGCGCAGCATTCATACGCCCGTACGTTCCTATAGTGTCCTCATTCCGGGTATACAACGTACGATAGTGATCCTTTACCTGATCATCCAGCATCTTCAGGTCATAAATCAGGGTCATGGCCTTATCTATGCTCATTTCCTGTTTTCCTGCGGCTATCCTTCCCTGATAATCATCCCAAAAATTAGCGGGTAAGTCGAAGGTCTTATCTACATAACAGGCTAAATCGCAGGTATCTGCCATCCAATTGCGGTGAATAGCCTTGTGATGGACAAACAAGCAAAACGGCCTGGCGGTATCCCTTTGTGTCCGCAGCCAATCGATACTCATATCCGTGATGATATTGGTCACATATCCTTCTTTCCGGATTTTTCCCTGAGGGGTGATAAAATCGGGATTATAATAATCTCCCTGCCCGGGTAAAATGGTCCAAAAATCAAAATGAGTGGGCGTACTGCCTAAATGCCATTTCCCGATCATCGCGGTCTGATATCCTCCTTCCTGCAAAAGCTGCTGCACTGTTTGTTGTTCACCATCGAACATCGCTCCTTCGGTATTATCGGTATACCCGTTCTTATGGCTATGCTTTCCGGTCAACAACACTGCACGACTGGGGCCCGAAAGAGAATTACATACAAAACTGTTGGTAAATTTCACACCTTCGCGGGCAATCCGGTCGAGATGAGGAGTCCGGACATGACGCTGATCGTAGCAACTCATCATTTGCTGCGTATGATCGTCGGTCATAATATATACGATATTCAAAGGTTTTTTTTGTTCCGCTTTTTTATTCCCGTCAGCACACCCGTTTAAAACAGCCAATCCGGCTAAAGGCAATACAAAACTTACTGTCTTCATCTTCAATCTATTATTCGTGTTAACATTCATTTTTCGTTTCCCGTTTCCTGCTGTCGATCCTCTCATCTCCCTCATTCGAACTCTTCTTGTTGTTTTCCCACCTCCTTCAATCTCATGCGATTGAGTTCCTGTTGCAATTGTTCTACTTTTTTCTCCAACTCCCTGCATCTTACCTCTTGTCCTTCCGAAGACCGGCTTTCTGTCGCAGCCCTCTCCTGAACGTCATTTTCATCTACTATAAATGGCAAATCGGGACGTATGCTTTCAAAGCTGATTTCGCCATCCAGTGGTTTTTGCGATCCCTTAACGAAAACCTGGGCGTGGACCGTAATTTTCCCAGGACGACGGGTAGAGCGGATCAGCACCGGAGCCGTTCCCCATTCCACCCTCCGGGGATTCGCGAAGCCGGATTCATCGCCGACAATGCTCCCTTCCCCACTTACCGTAAAACGGATTTCATCGTTATTCAGCCGTTTGATATTTCCGTTCTGGTCAGCTATAGCAGCCACTACGGTTACAAAATCCGAACCGTCGGCCCTGAGGCTCACGTCTTCGTTGTCCAGCCACAACACAATCTTCACAGGGCGGCGGGCAGGCATCCGCTTATCGACAGCCACTACCTTCCCATCGATCAAGCCTTCGGCCAGCAAATACACATCCGCCTGTTTTTGTGCCCGCGACATTTCTTTGTCTTTCATAAAGTCGTAAACGCCGGGAAAGACAATGAGCGGAGAGGGCATACCTTTTTCGCGCTTTTCCTTGTGATAAGTATATACTTTTCCCCCTTTAAACGCCGTCAGTCTTACCTCATCGCAATTGGAATACACCGTCACGTCTTCAGGAGAAAAAGGGGTCATTTCGTGAGCGATAAACACCATAGGACCCGTTTCCGCAATACTATTCGCCGGCTTAGGGTCCCGCTGCGACATAAACATATAATAAGAATACTTCGGTTGACGAAATACATCCATCAATCCTCCGTAAAACGGATCCGGGTGGTATCCCCGCTGATGGTCGAAAGAATGCCACAAACAGCCCCCGACATGCTGGCGGGTGGTTCGGTATAAAGGCTCGTAAGAGGTATATCGATATGCCGGCGAAGCATAATGCTTTGCCTGAACCAGCATGGGGACCTCCCCCCATCCCCGGTATACCCGCGAAGGAGAATTGTGAGCATACCAGTCGTCGACATTATCTCCCCATTCCCGGGTAAAATAGGTGATGGAATCCTGTAAAGCAGACAGCGCCCAATCCTTATCTCCGGTTTGGGGATGCGCAAACAACACCTTAAAATATTCCTTTCCCCGGGCACCCGCATCGCAAGCCGAATAGCAATAAGGATAGGGATATTCTTCCTCCACAATGTCGCGCACATTTTTGGCGAAGTCCGCCGGATACCAGGTTTCATTCAGAATAGGCTCCCATAACCATACAGAAGGATGATTGCGATCGCGACGCACCAGATTGCGGATATCCTCGTATACTCTTTGACCGAATACCGGATCGTCATTCCAAAATTGCCAACCAGGAGTGTTCACAATGACCAAAAGGCCCAATTCGTCACAGGCATCCATAAAAGCCGGATCCTGCGGACAATGGGCATTCCGGATCACTTTCAAGCCTGCATCCCTCAATTTTTTAGCATCCCTCCAATGTATACTGTTGGGCAATGCATTCCCGACAATAGCAAAATCCTGATGGCGGTTAGCGCCGATCAAAGGGTGTGGATAAGGCTTTCCATTCAGCCAAAAGCCATCTTTACCCCGAAATTCGATACTCCTTATCCCTATTCTTTTACGGTAACCGTCCACTACTTTTCCGGAGGCATCGGTCAATGTCACCGACAGCCAATACAATGCCGGATCTTCCGGCGACCACAATTGGGGCTGTTTCAACTGCAAGCCGTCCGAAAATGATTCCGCCTGCCCTGCAGGCAAACTTACCCGATGGGACAAACTTTTCACTTTTCTACCTGCCGTATCCTGCAAAATATAATGAATTTTCCCCCTGAAACTGCGATCGGTTCGATTTCGTAAATGAAGCTTCAGATTTACATTGGCACTTTGTTCCGATACCTGGTCGAAAGAAACAAACAGGCCTCCACCCGCCACTTCCTGTTCCGCATTCGGATCCGTGATATAAACCGGCTGGTGGGCGATCAGAAAGCAATCCCGGTAAATTCCCCCGAAATAGGTAAAATCCAGGGTTTCCTGGGGCTTACCGGGAGGATAAAGCGGATCGTTGCTATTATCGGCACAAACCGCTATCACATTGGATTCTCCCGGTTTCAACAGTTCCGTCGCATCGCTTACAACCGGCAGATAGCCGCCTAAGTGCTCGGTAGCCAATTGTCCGTTCACCCAGACTTTAGATTTTCCCATAATCGCCTCAAAATGCAAATACAGACGCTTTCCCTCCGTCTGAGGCTCCAGGTTAAAATGTTTCCGATACCAGGCTTTGCCCTGATAATTTATGCATCCGCTCGCCTCCGTCGGTAAATATTCCAGACCATGAGGCAGAGACACCTTTTGCCAGTCCGAATCGTCGAAATCCACCTGCCAGGCCTCCGGTGCATCTCCCTTCAGAAAACGCCAGGCCGGATTCATATTATACACTTTCCTTCCGGAATTTGCCAGTTCGTAAAAACCTGCTGTAGAAAAAACAGGCTCCAGAGCCCATCCTGTCCCCATTTGCCAGCAGAAGCAAACCAATAACCAAAAACATCTTTTCATAACGGGACAATAATAGTGATTTTTAAAAAAATTTACAAACTTCAATTCACTATTTGCAAAAAAATAAATAACATCGAATATTGAGGTACCTGCTGAAATACCCTTTTATCGACGGTAGTGAATACCCGAATCGTCCAAAAAATCCGGATACAGGTCTGTAAAGACACTGTTCCGGATTCGACTCTACAAAAAAGCAATAAGCTTCTTTATTTTTCCTCCAAAGCATACACCTTTACCCAATCGACTGCCATTTCAAAAGGCAGCAGAGAACTATCCGACACCAACCCCGGCCAAAATGAGAGGCCGGAAGCCCCCTGATCGGCACATGCCTGATTGAGAATTAAGTAGAAATCGGTGTCAAACGGCCAGGCTTTTCCATCGGTCAAGCTTTCCGGTTTTTCTACCGTCAACGTTTTCTCCCCATTCAGATAAAACTCCACTTTCCCGGGATATTTTTTCATTCCGTAAATATTATAGTCTGACGGGTCTATGACAGGAGTCACAGTATAAGGATCGGGGCGATAGGCTTCGTTTAAATGTACCGTACTATAGATTTTAGCTTCCTGGTTCAAACGCTCCATAATATCCAGTTCTCCGCAATCGGGCCATCCCTGGAATAAGGGTGTCTGCGGCATCATCCAGATCGCAGGCCATCCTCCCTGTCCGGCACGGGTAAATTTTGCCTTTACCTGAATTTCTCCGTACTCCATGCTGAATTTTCCGTGTGTAGAGACAGCTCCTGTTTTCGGAGTATGAGAGGCTGCATCCCAGGTAGCCCGAAGATATAAATTTCCCTCCTTTACTTCCACCTGCTCCGTTCCGTTGGAAACGTAATAATTCCAGGCAGAACCTGCTTTCGGTTCGTAAATCCATTTTGAAATGTCCAGGGTATTGCCTTCAAAATCATCGCAGAACAATAATGTCCGGGTGTCCTCCACCCTGTTGGTTTGTTTTACCTTCAAGGCATAAGAAAGACTGCCGTCAGCCGCCGTCAAGGTTATCTCCCCATCTCGCCAACCATTTTCCAGATATTTTTCAACCACGTATTTCACTGTTAGACGGTTGTTTTCAAGGGCAGGAGATACCGCTCTCTTCAACCAGGAAGGTTGAGTGGATTTACAATCCACATTGCTTTCCAGCTCTACCGTAAGGGTCTGAACCGCATTATTCACAAAAATAGTATCCCGTACTCTTTCCGGCGTCGTGGATAATAAACGGAACACCGTCGTACCGTCCTCTCCGGCATCGTCGTCCAAACAAGCGGCCAGCACCATCTGACAACATAGCCCGAATAATACCATCACCCATTTAACCTTCTTCATTTCAATCTATTTTTTTATTATCACTTTTCATCGTTAATCGTCGCTTAAGAGCTACAGGCTCTCACCGTTACTTTTTTCCCTCCTCGTTCAGCATCTCCTCCCCGACGGCTTTTAACAAACTTTCTTCTTCCGTCTTAGCATCCTGAAACAATTGCCAGATCATCACACCCGCCAAGCCATTTTCTTTCACATAACGGCATTTTTTCAATAGGGTAGGCTTTCCATTGTAATAGGTACGCCCCAACTGGTCCCGTCCCGCAACATCTTGCCCTGGATAATTAGCCAGAATCTGATGATAACGAATGGCCTTCACGTCATCCACACCCGGTATTTCATCCCAGGAATATCCATAGAACGGCAGTCCCAACACTAATTTAGAAGCCGGAGCCTGTAGTGTAGTCAGCCATAAATTTATCAGATCGACGGCCTGTTCATAAGAAGCATGTTGTCCTTCCTGTCCCCAGCCACCGGTAAAATCATACGCCATGAGGTTGATATAGTCGAAATAGTTATGCCATTCCGTCGAATACCCTTGTCCTGCATTCCAGGTGGCTACGGCACAAGTCTGTAACATCTCCGGATCTTTTTGTGCATGCAGTTCCTTCACAAAAGCCAGCAAATCAGGTCCCACAGCATCATAGACCTCAAAATCCACGTCGACACCATCCAATTGATGATCACGGACATACCGGATGGCATCAGCCGCCAGTTTTTTCCGCACCCGCTCTGTTTTTATAGCTTCAGCAAATCCCCTTTGGCCATCACTTTGCAGGGAAATCAATACTTTAACACTGTGCTTTTGTGCTTCTGCCCGGATTTCATCCAAATGCTCCGAAACACTGCTATCCAGTAGCTCACCGGTTGCCGTCACATACAAAAAAGAAACATTGATATGAGTGAGATATTCCCAACGGATATTTTTAAACTCAGCATTATACTCCCAGTCCGAACCTGGCAGATAACCGATCACAACGGCTCTTCCTGTTTCGGTTTCCTCGCGCAGATCTTTCAGCCGCACCGTATAGATTTGTTGTGTCCCATTTGCCAGGGTTATCTGAAACTGCTGCTCTTTTTTCCACTCTTTCACGGTTGCCGGATCCGGTTGTACGGTCGCCCCTTCCGCGACCTCATAGACAGCACCGGAAATGCGTGAAGCATATTCAATTCCCCCTACCGTGGCCGTCCGCTCTTCCTGATCGATCACCGCCCGATAAGTCGTCGTCCCCGCTTTCAGAGCCAACGACAACAAACCATCTTGATTACCATTACCTCCATCCTCGTTTTTGCAAGATAAAAAGCAAAGTAAACAGCCTATAAAACAAAGCGTAACTATTTTCTTCATACAATTGAATAAAGTTTATTTAATTCAAAATCTTGACCTGCATTCGAAAATTCTGTTCCCACAAATTTTATCGTGAGAACAGAATCATTATTCAACAAGCTAAAGAACTAATTTATTCATCCCAATCGATCAAAGGATAGTACTCGTACCAATCCCAAACACAGCGTCCGCCCCCATTACTTCCCAAATATAACAACAATCGGGTTGAAGAGGGTAAATTCGTAGACATAAATGTTGCAAAATGTACTCCGTCCAAAGCCAGTTCATACTTCATTTGTCCGTTTACATCGGAATTGGTTATACTCAAAGTATGCGGTTTACTAATATCGAGCGGAACGTTCTCTCCTGTCCAGGAACCTAGCAATTCCGCCCTGTTACTGATATCAGTTCTCCCCTCAGTGGTATTGATATGATATCTCAACTCTTTGCTTCCCCAACCGTCGATCATATACCAACATGGTTGGGAACCGGCTTCCATTTCTTTGATACGGAAGGAATGAGTTCCTAATCTATCAAACCAAATATTTACCCTGTTTTGTCCGCCACTACAAATCATATCCCCATCCTCAAATACAGGAGCGCCATTGGCAATAGTAGCACCCAAGAATCCACTATTCATTTCTGTATGTTCGATTACCGGAGGAGCCGCTTGTTTCAGGATGAGTGTTTTCACCACTGGAGCAACACTTTCATCATCACTGACACTGGTCAGGGTTATTTCCGATTTACGCAATGATACTCCGCTATGCTCCTTCACATGCAAAACTACGGTAGCATCACCATCATAACTTCCCTCTCCATCGATAGTATACCAAACATCATATTCAGACTTGGTAATCTTCCACTGAGTATTGGATTTAACCTCAAATGTCAAGTCCTGCTCATTGTACAAAGCCCTCAATTCCTCCTGACTGACATCCAATACGACACCGTTTTGGGCAATAACCACTTGACCGGTTTCCAGGTGATGGCGATCGAATAGGGTGATTATTCCATAGCGCAACTCTCCTTTATTTCCAAGCGTTTTTATGGTTACATCTCAATTTATAGCCCCCTTAGCTACGTCGATGATAGACAACCATTCACAGCCTTATGTAACTACGCAAGACCAATAATGATTGGATGCAATCGAAAAAACATGCTGATCTTCTACACTTTCTACAAACAAGGAATCGGAGCTGGCTTTCAACCAAGCTGTACCTTTTTGAATTAAAATCACCTTTTTCCCAATCCAATAGTCACTCTTTATAATCAATGTATCGGTCCGGTCGTCTAAAGAAGTATTTTCCAGGCAAGTTATTTTTACCTTATAAATACTATCCGCCACTCCATTCGAAGGAGTGATCGTATGCCAATCCTCCTTACTGAGGATCTCCCAGGGAAAGGTCGAACTTACCTCAAATTCAACAATTTGAGGTGAACTAGCTGCCAGTACATAAGAATCCTCGGAATTATATCGCAAATCCACATATTTTATATCCTCCTCGTCATCTTTACACGAGGAAATGCACACCGCAAAAGTGGATACCCATATACCAAACAGCAGAAAGCCCTTACTATTCAATATTGTTTTCATCTCTTTTCATTTTTATTGAGTTACTAATCTATAGGGTCGATAGTAAAAGATTCTATGGTAATTGCTCCAGCACCATCAAAGAGGCCGAAATATAACAACAGTCCAACTTCCGCCGGGTTGGAATAGGGATTACTCAGATTTTTACGTTCAAGCACCAAATCTTCATTAAAATAAAGTCTGAATATAATCTTATCAGCTTGATCCGGATCATGTTCCAGTTTTAAGACCAAGGTCTTTAAATCATTCAATTTTTTATCTCCAAGAACAATTTTATTATCTGCCCAATCCCAATTAAATCCTCCACCGATAGAAAAAGTAGGGTTTGTATTTTTTAAGAAAATATGATAATTGGCCGTTGAAGGACTTACATCGGGCCAACCGTTGATATCAAAATAACCGTTTGACCCTTCAGGTATATCCACTGAAGCGAATTTCCAGGTATAAACCCCTAACCGAACCGGGCCATTAGTCACCAACCTGGCTTTTTTACCTCCACCAGACGATGCTGAAGAAATGACAACAGCACCGGTTTCCGTATAACTAACCGAACCATCGTCAGTTGCGTCAACCCATACTCCTGTGCCTTGTACCACATTAAGAATTACATTCTCCATACCGGCCACAGATGTTGCCGGTTTAATACGCACTTGCCCACGGCGCCCGATAAATATCGGATTAGCATCAGCTTTTACTTCCAGTTCAAAATTACCATTTCCGTTAGCCTCAGAAACAATGTGAATCCATTCATTGCCGGATATTACTTCTGCAACCCATGGCAAGTTAGCTTGTAATCGATAAGAAATAGTTTCTCCCGCATAATGATAAACCGAATCTGCCACATTTGTTACTTCCAATTGATTACCATCCTGAAGGATTTCGTAGATAGAATCCACAGAATTGGTTTTAATGGTTATCAAGGCCCGGCGAAGATTCCCACTATTCTCAGCAACAGTTGCCTTTATCCGGTAAACTTCATCACTACCTTCACCTGAATTTACGTCAAAAGTCAACCATGCCTTATCTGAAGTGACGGTCCACGGTTTATTGGAATATATAGTAAATTCGCGTGTTCCGCCTGCACGCCCGAACAATTCACCGGTCTCAAACATAGCCACATTCAGTTCCCCCTTTGCATCCTGCGTAACGTTTATCGTCTGGTTTTCAACACCATCTCCCTTTATTGTTAAACCTGCCGCACGCGATTTTGCGTCGGGATTCACTTCCGTGGCTATAGTCACTTCCTGAACCAGAGCGCTCACCGTACTGCTAACGGGAGTCACCGTACACCATGATCGGTCGCTGGAAATTTCCCAGGGGGTATTCGAAGTTACATTAAACTTAATGGTAGCAGCAGATGCACTGACTGTGTAGCTTGCCTGTGCTGTTGTCCCCACCCGGGGATCACCGTTTACCTGTGAATCGATTCCTCCCTCGTCACACCCAACCATGCAAAGAGAGATCATAGCTGTCGCCATAAAGAACAAAGCAACGTATACGAGTTGTATTGATTTATTTTTCATATCTTTATATTTTATCATTGATATTTTTTACAAAACTCTGTGATTTCCGGCAGGTTGCCTATCCGGCAACCGTAGGCTTCCGTCGTTTACCATCCCGGATTTTGAGGAGCGAGATTATTATTTTTGAATAACTCTTCCTGAGGGATCGGATAGAAATTCATCCGGTCGTTCCACGTACGGATTTCATATAATTCCCTGCTATAGCTTTTCGTTCCGTCGGCCAATACCTCTATCCCCACTCCATACAATTCGGTCTGGGTCTGCGATCCGATCTTCCAACGCCGAATATCCCAGAAACGATGATCTTCAAAGGCAAATTCCACCCGCCACTCGTTTCTCACCCTGCTCAGAAATTCTTCTTTTCCAGTGACGGTTACCTCCGGCATGCCGGCATTGGCCCTCACCTGATTCAAGGCCCACCGTGCCGAACGGGTAAAGGCAGCGTCCGTATAATCGGGATTCCCGAAAGCCTCGGTCATGGCTTCGGCATAGCTCAACAATGCTTCAGCATAGCGGTATACGACATAGGTATGCTTGTTGGTCACCAAGGCATTGGGGTCAAAACTGGTACTTTCCTTTATATACTTACGAAGAAAATAACCGGTCGCCGTTCCTCCGGTTGCCACGGCTCCTGCATCCTTGCCTCCCTTGAAAGTCTCGATCACTCCATCTTTGAAGGCAGCACCGTCGGTAAGCACGGTTTTCCCCAAACGAGGGTCACGATTCGCATAAGGCTCCGACGGGTTGAATTGCGGATCATCGCACACCCAAACATTATCCACTAAAGCCACGGCATAACCATTCACCGTTTCAAAGGCATCCACCAGATTCTGTGAAGGGCAGACCCCGGTAGTTGCAGAGCCTCCATCTGTAAATCTTACCGGAAAATTGACCAGTTCGAAAGCCGAACTATTCCCATTCTGTCGATACAATATAATATCTTTGGAAGCATCGTCCTCTGTAGCCGTCAACACTCCGTCCAAAGCATACCAACCGCGTATCTCAGCAGAATCGATCAACGTCAAAGCTGCCTGTGCCGCAGATTTCCACTTTTCCACACTCCGGACAGGATTATGTAATTCGCTGGCAGCATACAATAAAGCTTTCGCCTTCAATGCCATGGCAAACCCCTTGGTCACCCGGCCTATCTGCTTTCCCGGAATATCCTGGTAGGTCACGGGAAGATTAGGAATAACGGCATCACACTCATCGACAATAAACTGGATGACTTCCTCTAAAGGAGTCTTCCCTATCGTATTTGCCTCCTCCGCAGTCAAAACCGTGGTAGGCATGGCAATATCCCCATATCGACGGGCCAATTCAAAAAAGAAATAAGCTCTCAGCAAACGGGCCTCATCTTTATGATAGGACAAACGCTTCATCCAATCCGAATAGTTATTTTGATATTCATAGCGGGAAAAATCGGTATTATCCACGTCTACCATAAAGTTATTGGCAGCTCGTATTCCGGCATACAAATTGTCCCATTGATCGTCCAGCACGTTGAGTGCCGACCAGGCCCCATTATTGAAATCCTGTATGCCGGCTCCCGTATTGGCGAACTCAGCATCGTCCGTAGCACAATCGCGCATGGCTCCCCCAATCGTTCCAAAATCCTGGAGAATGAAGGAATATACATGATTCACCATATTTTCCGTCCGGTCCATGTACTTATAAATGTCCTCTTTGGTTTGTAAGCCATTGGTTTCATCGAAATCCAGATAATTGCACGAAGTCACCGCCAGCATACACATCCAGGCATAGAATATATTTTTCTTTTTCATATCGGTCCGACTTTAAAAATTAAACTTCACACCTGCCCACCAGGTCCTGACGGCAGGATAAGTTGCCGACAATTGCTCCGGATCGGCAAATTTGATTCCATCCACAGAAAATAGATCGGTACCTCTCACATAGAGGTTTAAATCGGCAAACCGCGTTGCCTTTTTTGAAATGCTGTAAGATATCTGCAGGTTACGCAATTTGAAGAATGAACCGTCCCTATACCACAGAGAATTGTTCCGGTAATTGTTTTCATTTGCCTGCGTAGTTAGACGGGGCATAGTTGCGCCTCCCTTATTTTCCGGTGTCCAGGTTCGTTCCCGGTCCAGAAAGGTCTTCGATATATTGCCGTTGTTTACCAAAGGTTGATACAACGGACTATTCAGCAAATTCACCGTGCGATGGGCCACCCCCTGAAAATCTGCGGAGATGCCGAAATTCTTCCACCCGATATTCAGATTGAAGCCATAATATATCTCCGGCGTCGATGTGCGGAACATTTTCACGACATCCTGCTCATCGATGACGTTGTCTCCATTCTGATCCTTATATTTTATATCGCCGGGTTTTACGGTGGCAAACGAATGTACCGGACTGTTATTGATGTCCACCTGATCGCTGAAAAATCCGACAGCTTCCAGACCATACATTTGGTCCACGGCATTTCCCCGCCGATAGAGATAGGAATATTGCTGATAAGCTTCGTTGTTTTCCACGATTTCACTTCGGGTAAAGGAAAAAATACCCGACAAACCATACTTGAAATTACCGACCTGATCCTTCCAGCTCAGAGACAAATCGACGCCCTGATATTTATTGACTCCGGCATTTACCTGAGCTACCCCGATACCGATAATCCCGGATACGCGGTTAGCGGCATCCACCAAAATATCCTTGCGTTTTTCATAAAAATATTCAGCGGAAACCATCAGGCGATCCCCTAGCATGCCCAAATCAAAACCAAGCGTGGCGCGCTGTGATTTCTCGATCGTCAACCCCACAACCGGCAAACTATTCTCCCCATACCCCGTTGCTGCACCACCGTTAAAAATATAATCGGAAGCCCAGCCGTAGCCCTGTCGGAACAATTCATGCGGAGTATTCCCATCCCATCCTGACAATCCATAGGAAGCCCTGATCTTTAATCGGCTAATCCGATCTACTTTCCAAAAATCCTCATTCGACACCAACCAAGCAAGCGAAAAGGCCGGATAGGTCTTAAAACGATGCTTCTCGGGCAATACATTTGTACCGGAAAAGCTGACTACACCGTCGATAAAATAACGGTTAGCATAAGCATATCCCAAGTTGAGTATTGCGGATTGCCGTTTGTAGGTGTTGTTCCGGCCGTTGTTGACATCCGACTGCTGATCGTAAATAGCGGCTCCGCTCACGGCATGATTTCCAAAATTGCGGTGATACTCCACTTTAGCCTGAAAATCGGTTCTCAGATAAAGATTGGAGAAGCCCCTGCCATGGTCGACCAATGGCTGGTCCTTTCCATATACAACCGGATCGGTTACCACCGTTCCATCGTCGAGCATGCGGCTTTGCAGATCAGAGTAACGATAGGTTTTTGTCGAATTTTCCCATATATTCCCCTGATCATCGAACGATATAGCCAAATCAGCGGATAATCCCTGCGTAAGTATGGATAAATCCTGGGTCAGCCTCAGGTCGGCATATAAAGTGGTATAAATAGACTTACGATGTCCGCTGCTAGCCAGCAAAGCCACAGGGTTAGCGTTCTGGTTAATATTGTTTCCTCCGTAAATACCCTCCTCGGTGCGAACGGGGAAAGCCGCCGAAGGCGTACGGTAAATTGCGTTGTATAAACTGCTCATATTATTGATGCCATTGACTTCCTGCATCCGTCCCATCAACCCCAGCTTCATCTTGGTTGTCCGGGTAACGTTCACATCCAGATTGGTGCGTAAATTT
>CAJKZL010000009.1 GCA_905204385.1 uncultured Odoribacter sp.
AGCGTGTGACGAAATGTACAATATGCTCTTGTATTTAAACTATATAGCCTTCCGAAATAATGATCAACATATATATAATGAAATTAAAGTAATTTTACAAAGTATCAACCCGAGACATTCAACATCAGAACCGGATTTTTACGCCCGCTATATGGAGTCTGCATACAAGCAAATGGAAAAAACAATAGATGATTTGTTGTCCTCAATAGATTTTTCTGAAGTGCTGTGCTGGGGATTTGCCATGAAAATGGATCAATGGTTATTAGCATCTATAATTGCAGAAAAACTAAAAATTAAATATACCAATATACCAATTGTAATCGGAGGAATTAACACAAAAAATGGAGCAATTAGTTTTTTAAATAGCTTTCGCCAATTTGATATCGCAATGTGGGGGGAAGGAGAATTGGCAATATTAGAATTAGCAAAAGTGATTGATAAAGTTTCTACAATTGTACAAGAAATTTTAACAGAAAAACGACTCGCTTGTGCCTTCAGTGAAAATCCAGATACTTATTTGCAGGCAAAAGAAGTGTTTTATAAAATAACATTGTCAGACAAAGAAAGAGCTATTTTGAAAGCATTTTCAGATGAAGATATTATTGAGGCCGTGCGAAAGAATGATGTTGGTTCATTCTTACAACTCGCAAAAGAAAAAGGATATATTGGAAGTATACAAACTTCTAAAGATGACATGGATCGATTAAGAAATTTGTTCAAATCAGACAAAGACTATAACGATTTTACAAAAAGTCTAAATCTTGCAAGTATAGCAGATGGTGAATATGAAGTGATCGAAACTGCAGTATTTCCTGCTGTTGCTGCTGTCGTTTTAGCTGTTGCTGCCGTAATTTATGCTGGTGCTGCAACTATAACTGTAGCAGAGGTCGCTGCTGCCGTTCAGGCTGGTGCAGTTTATCATGTTAGTACCTACACCCAAACATCTGCAACAGGAGTTGAATCAACTTCTTTAAGAAGATCTTCTATTAATGACAAAGAGGCTGTTCTTAGAATATGGTCAGATAATAACGGCCCGATGGCAGTATCAGATTTTTATTCGGGAATAATTGATAGTCAAATTGAATACCTTGTAACGTTGGTTAAAGAACAATTCCCTGATGTAGATGTAATTACTATCTCAAAAATATTGAAAAATAATCTTGAGGGATATTATGGACTTAGGTAAGAATATATTCTCGGTAAATAATCATTGGAGTACGGAAGTTATAATTATTACAATAGGAGTATTAATTGTAGCTTTAGGAGTAATGTATGCTGTTTTTTTGTAACTCATTTATCTATAATAATAAAGATCCTTTTATTACTTCCTTTGATAGTAATATTGTTATATTTTGGATGCATGACACCAGTTAAGCTTGAACTTGATGCAAAGAAAATTACAATCGTTAAAGCTCTTGGAAGTATAAAAATACCCAGAGAAGAGGTGGTTAATATTCACAAATTATCATCAGAATCTTTGAGTAAATCTATTAGATTATTCGGTAGCGGAGGCTTTTTTGGATATTTAGGAAAATTTGAAAATTCAATTATAGGTAAATACCAAATGTATATTACTGAGAGAAAAAATTTAATTTTAATGGAGACTACTTCAATGAAATATGTTGTAAATTGTAAGCATGAAGAAGAATTAATATACTTACTAAAATAATTTCAGATGCTAATATCTAATTTAATAATAGGTATATTCTTCATTATTTTGAGTATTATAGTTCTTGTTTTTCCTAATACGATTGCAGGCTACAATACTCTTAAAAAGGAAGAAAAGGGAAAGATTAAGAAAAAAGAACTTGCTAGATTTTCATTTATAATTCTTTTTTCTGTAGGGATAATAATCATTATCGGAGGTTATATTTTTGTTTGGTTACAAGTACCATATTTAAATTATATTCTTCATTTTATCTTGTATGTTTTGATGATAATTATTCTTTTTAGTAATAGTAAAAAGTTTAATCGACAAGACTAAACCTGTTTATGAAGATATTTGCGATGATGTTGTTAAACTTTATTAGTTAGTAATCAAAAAAAAGTGTTCTTTGAAACATTGATAACCATTTAGTTGACCATACATCCCCGAAATAGAATGTGGGTATGATTGATGGTAATGCTTAGTTTTTGATTCTTCTATCATAAACTTTTGTCTTAATGATTTCTAGTAGCAGTATTATCAATTTCACGCTAGAGGTGCTTAGAGCATATGAGACCTCGTAGAATGTATTCTAATAAAGTCGAAAAACGACCAGAATGATACGTGATTGATCTGGAAATTAAAACATATAAATCACTCCAAATTTATTCAAACAACCTACTACGGGTTAAATACAACAAAAGAACTAAATCGGATAGTTCGTATTTATTTCTTACAATAACATTGGCTACAGAAGAAGTGAATTTTAGATACAAGCACCTCTAATATGTGAAACTTTTTCCAATAAAGAAGCAATAATTGAGGTAATATTATTTTAGAAATGGAAATATGATAATGTAGTTAAAACACAAATGCGCAATAAATTATAACAAACTGTTTCACCGACATTGTTGTTGACGATTTGAAAATTAATTGTCCAATCTACAAAATTCTATGAAACTTGAGTATTTCTCTAATAGAAAAAACATAAGTAAAAGAAAGATAGCTATTTTGGTTGCAAATATGTCATAGAATTTAATAAATAATTGAACATTAGCTGGGATTCAGCATCAAATCGAGATAAGTATTTATGGAGTATATAGCAAAATTTTTAAATGAAACGAGTATTTGTAGACGCGTTTCTTCGTATTTAAGTATTTCTTTATTATTAATAATTGTCATATTGCCTAATACCGTAGAATTAAATATTCAAAATAAATTATTTAGTTTTGCTTTATTATATTGCTCACTTCTTGCAACTATTATTTTATTATTAAAAAATAGAATAAAATTAGATCTTATCGATAGCCTTGTGGGAGTTCTTTTTATTTATTTGCTTATTGAATACTATATCCATGATCCTTATATTGTCAAAACTAAATTTATACATATTATATTTCTATTTAGTATGTATTTTGGGTTAAGAATAATAGCACTTAGTCTGGATATCAAAAATTTAGCAACCACATTATTATTCTTTATAGGCATAATAGAAGCAGTAATCGGAATATTACAGTTTTTGGGAATAATTCAATCCAATCATGCAATATTTGCTATTACAGGAACTTTTTTCAATCCAGGACCATATGGGGGGTATCTTGCAATCATTGCTTCTTTGGCTGTTTGTTTTATTAATAACGATTATTACAAATGCAAAGGGCATGGTCAACCGTATGTGATAATCTATCAAAGAATTGCTGGAATCCTCTTATGAAGAGACCATCAGCCATCAAAAACAAAAGATCATCTCTCTGGAACATCAGGTTGCTTATCTTCAGCGTCGCATATGGGGCAAGTCCAGTGAACGCTTTATCAAGGAAGACCCTCAGCAGCGCAGACTGGACTTTGAGGGTTTGGAACTCCTGCCCGAAGAAAAAGAAGAAGCCCGTTTGGCGGAAGAAGAAATCATCCGTTACAAAACCCGGACTGTTGCCCCGGAAGAAAAAAGCAAGCCGGTGCGTAAACCTATACCTGAGAATATCTCCCGGGTGGAAGAACATATCTATCCCCTAAACATTAATCCGGGAGAGTGTATCGAACTGGCACCTGAAATTTCAGAAGTGTGGTAACATATACCCGAAGAGTTCTTTGTGCGCAGGATTATCCGTCACAAGTATGTTGCGCGTGATAAATCCACCCAACAGGAATCATCTATCATTATCGCTCCTCTTCCTGCCCTGCCTTTGGTCAAAAGCTATGCAGGCGCCTCCCTGTTAGCTGAGTTAATGATAAACAAGTATGTTGACCATCTTCCTTTCTGTCGGCAGATGTTCAAGGAATCAGTCTTCCTGCTTCAACAATCAATGACTGGTTCTCTCAGACGGCAGACTTGCTCAGACCTATGTATTACCGATGGAAAGAGATCGTTTTATCGGGTGATTATATACAAGTGGATGAATCTACGCTGCCAGTAGTGAAGGAAGAAAAGCATAAAACAGTAAAAGGTTATATCTAGATGGGCAGGGCAGTCATGCCGGACCTGGTATTCTTCCACTACGACCACGGTTCCAAGGCTCAAAAAGTAGTGACCCCGTTATTGAAAGACTTCCGGGACGCCTTGCAGACAGACGGGTATGAAGTCTATAAAATGTACGAAGACAAGAAAGGAGTTCTCCCTCTGGGCTGTTGGGTACATGCCAGACGAAAATTTGAAGAGGCTTTAAAAGAAGATAAAGTCAGGGCGGAGTATGCCTTGGCACAAATCGGTATGCTTTATGACGTAGAAAGGCGAGCCGATGAAGAGGAACTCTCCTTTGACGAGCGTTCAGATCTTCGCAGCCGGTTATCCTATCCGATTATGGTTGCTTTTGAAAAGTGGCTGGTTAATGAGTATCCTAAAGTGCTGCCAAAAGGAAGAATAGGAAAGGCTATTAAATACACCTATGAGATTTACCACAGACTTACCATATATCACCTGGACGGCAGGTACCGGATTGATAATAATCTGGCGGAAAATAGTATTCGTCCGCTGACTTTGGGAAGAAAAAATTATCTGTTCTGTGGAAATGATGATGCAGCAAAGAATGCTGCGGTAATCTATTCCCTGAGGGGATGTTGCAAAGCAAGCGAAGCAAATTTCAGAGAATGGTTCGTGTATGTCTTGGAGGACATACACGAATATGATAACGACTATAGTAAAGACTTGGCTGAACTTTTACCTCAAAATTGGAAGCTGGCAAACTCTCAAAAACTCTAAAACATCTCTGAATGTTTTGCAAGTTTTACATAGGGATTATGATAAACTTACAAAATTAGAGAGTAAGGAAGATAGAAAAAATACGGGGTTGACCAAATGCTTACGTTTTAGTTGGTGGGGAGCCTGGCTTAATAACAAAACATGTAAAAAAGTGATTGCTCCAAAAAGGTGGTTTGGATTTAAGAACAAGGATCTTAATACTCAAGATTTACTTCCTTCAGCCTAGCTTACTATATAATTTTCATACTGGTTACATACTTTTGTGTACAACTCTTCTCACAACTCCCTAAAATAACCAGTGTTAAACCTCAGACAAGCTTTAAGAAAGATAGCTCAGTGAGATATGCTAAAGGGCAACTAGCTATTTGAGTATTTCCATCAGTTTATCCAAACGCGGGGCCATGATGATTTCAGTACGGCGATTGCGGGCACGCCCTCCGGCCGTACCGTTATCGTCTACCGGCATATACTCTCCCCTACCGGAAGGAACAATCTGCAAGGGATGGACGCCATAATCCGCAGTTAGAATGCGAACCACCGAGGTGGCCCGGATTACGCTCAAATCCCAATTATCCTTGAATTGTACTGTTTTGATGGGCTTGGTATCGGTATGTCCCTCGATCATCACGTCGATATCCGTCTGTTTTTTCAGTACCCCGGCCAATTTTCCCAGTGCAGCTTTTCCCTGCTTATTCACCGAAGCGCTTCCGGACTCGAACAAAAGCTTATCCGACATAGCCACATACACTTTGCCGTCTTTTTGCGTCACCGTCAACTCATCACTGTCGAATCCCAGCAAAGCGTCTTTCACGCTGTTCAATAAAGCAGCCACCTTGCTGTTTTGCGCATCGATCTCTTCCTGCAACTGATTAATAGTAGCTTCTCTTTCCGCCAATTTGGACATTTTCTCCTTCAGCAACATGGTCAGTTGATCCTGCTCCGACATATTCGAATACAACGCCTCGCGGTATTCCCGGATAGCCTGTCCCATACGCGTAGTATCTCCTTCCAGGGACAAAATTTTATTCTTCAATCCGGCATTTTCCTCCTTCAATTGATTCAGGTTTTTATTCAATGCCCTTTCCCGGCTTAAAGCAGCCAACCGCCCACTCTCGGCAATGGTAAATTTTTGTTTCGAGACACAGGAACTTACACCTATTAACACACAAATCACATAGATCGTCTTTTTCATACCGTTCAATTTTATATCTGCTCATTTAAGGGACTACAAACTTAAAAAACTATCCGAAAAAATCCATTCATTTAATTAGAGATTATGAAGATTATTATAGCTTTGTAAACCAAAAACTTTACGACGCCGGAAATGATACAAAAATCGATAGCTTCTTTTATTGTCCTGCTGTTTTTTTCCTTAAACGGGACTGCCGTCCAAATTTCCAAAACGGATAGCGTCCTCCTGCAAAAATTCTGGCAATATGCAGGTGAGCATAATCTGGCCAGCCTTCCTATGAAAGACCGCATAATAACAATAGGCCGCTTTTTTTTGAATACTCCCTACCAAGCCAATACGCTTAATCGTACGAACGAAGAAAAACTCGTCGTCAACCTTCATGATTTGGATTGCGTCACTTTTGTAGAAAATGTCCTCGCCTTGTCCTATCTACCTGTTTTCAAGGAGGAAAGCTTCGATCTCTTTATTCACAACCTGCAGCGCATCAGATACCGCAACGGAGAAATCACCGATTACGCTTCGCGACTGCATTATTCCTCCGACTGGCTATATGAGATGGGGAAACAGAAATTATTGACCGACGAAACCCCGAACATCGGCGGGCTCGGCTTTAAGCCCTCTGTCCATTTTATGTCGGACAATTCCCATTTGTATCCCCCACTACAAGACAAGACCTTATTGGAAAAGATGAAACGAACCGAAACTGAAATCAACAAACGGACGTATTATTATATTCCTAAGCATAAAATCGAGGAGGCTTATGAAAAAATAGAATCCGGCGACATTATCCTGATCACCACCAAAACCAAAGGTCTGGATACGTCCCATCTGGGTATCGCTTACAAAAAGGACGGCAAGATATGGCTGCTGCACGCTTCCAGTCAGGGGAAAAAAGTAGTGTTCAGTCGACAACCTTTATATGAATATATGCAAGGTATCCCTTCCCACCAAGGGATTATGATCGGAAGAGCCGTTCCGCAGCCGGCCCAGGAAACCCAAAAATAAAGCAAAGCCAGCATTTCCTGGCACAGGAATTGATAGACAAAGATGAACGAAATAACATTAAAATAATATATTATGAAAAAGATTTTTATCGCTATGATAGCATTGGCGCTGGCAATTGCTTTGAGCAGTTGCGCCAACCGCAAAGTATCCAGGGTAAACAGCAATGAAGTGATAGACCTGAGCGGACGATGGAATGATACGGATTCCCAGTTGGTTTCGGCTGAGATGATCAACGATCTACTCACCGCCCGCTGGTTGCCGGTATATGAAAGCCAGCACAACAACAAGCGACCTGTGATGGTGGTGGGAACCATAACCAATAAGAGCCACGAACACATCAATGCGGAAACCTTCATTAAAGACATTGAAAAAGCCATCATCAAAAATGGAAGCGTGCGTTTGGTGCAGGCGGGAGAAAAAAGACAAGAACTGAGAACCGAACGGGATGAACAAAACCAGGGCTATACCTCGGCGGAAACTGCCAAGAAGTGGGGGTTGGAATTAGGAGCCGATTTTATGCTGCAAGGAACCATTAACAGTATCGTCGACAGTTATAAAAAGGAGAAAGTGGTATACTACCAGGTCGACCTTGAACTCACCGACCTGGAAACCAACGAAGTGGTCTGGATGGGTGACAAAAAGATAAAAAAACAAGTCAGCGACCGTTCTTTTTAACCTACAACAGGTATGGAATAGAACGCATTCCATACCTGTCGATTTTTCCGGTATCATGAAATCCCGATTCCTTGTCCTCTTGCTATTCAGTCTGCTTGCTGCCAGTTGTGCCACCTGGTATCAAAGGACTACGGCCTTCCAGGAAGCTGTGGAAAAGGGAAATTTTGAACAGGCTGAGAAATTACTGCAAAAAGACAAAAAACAAAGCCGCGATAAAAACAAAATCCTTTATTACCTTAACCAGGGATACGTGAATTTCATGCAGGGAAAGTACGCTGAAAGCAATGCTGCCTTCGAAACAGCTGAACAACTGACCGAAGAACAACGCAAAAACGTATTGACCGAAGCTGCCGTATTGGTCTCTAACCCTGAAGTCCGACCCTATAAACCGGAAGATTTCGAAGTGATCATGATCAACTTTTACAAAGCACTCAACTATTTACAGATGAACAATATGGAAGATGCTTTGGTAGAAGTGCGAAAAATCAACATCCGCTTACAACAATTGAATGATAAGTACCCGGATCACAAAAACCGGTATCAGCAGGATGCTTTTGCTCAATTATTAATGGGGCTGATTTACGATGCCGCCGGAGATGCCAATAACGCCTTTATCGCTTACCGCAATGCCTACAATACGTACGAAACCGACTACCTTAAAAATTTCGGACTATCCGCCCCCGAACAATTGAAAAAAGATCTTTTACGCACAGCATATACCTGCGGTTTTACTTCAGAATTGAAGGAATATGAAAAGAAATTCGGATTCGATTATACCGCCCTGCCCGAGACTCCGAATGGGCAGTTGGTATTTTTTTGGCTCAACGGTTTCGGTCCCGTCAAAGCCGAATGGGGAATCACTTTCACCAAAATCAACCGCGGAGACGGAGCAGTCGTCTTCCATAACGAGGAATTAGGACTTACCTTTCCGTTTTTCTGGGGCAGCGGCTACAATGAAAACGACAAAAATGCTTTAGCCAATTTAAATGTAGTGAGAACCGTTTTTCCCAAGTATGTGGAAAGACCTCCGCTCTATACCCAGGGAATCCTCAAATACAACGGACAAGCTTATCCCCTACAGGAAGCTGAGGACATCAACCAAATCGCTTTCAAAACATTGCATGACCGGATGGTGCGCGAATTGTCCAATTCCCTGCTTCGGACCGCAACCAAACAAGGACTTCGGTATGCCGCCTCGAAACAAAACGAATGGTTGGGATTTGCCGTAGGCCTCGCTAACGCTTTTACCGAAAAGGCGGATACGCGCAACTGGCAAACCTTGCCTTATTCCATTTCCTATGCCCGGGTTCCCCTTCAGCACTCCGAAAATCCTGTCGCATTGGAGTTTTCAGGGCCTAAAACCCGGACAGATGTGCAAAAGATAACCATTCCTGCAAATCATTCCCGTACCCGTTTTTTTGTATATACGACTCTCTAGATAGCCAAAAGGAGTGTAATTACGGTTGAAGGATAGTGTATCCTCCAACCGCAAAATTCTAAATTTTACTTCGCGAAATACTTATAGAACAACGGAATGGTTCGTATGCCATTAAAGAATTGCTCCAAGGGATAATTCTCGTTCGGAGAATGAATCGCGTCCGATCCCAGTCCAAAGCCCATCAAAACCGATTTGACGCCTAAAACTTCTTCAAAGGTTGCAATAATCGGGATGCTGCCTCCGGAACGCACGGGGATGGGCTGTTTGCCATAAACTTCTTCATAAGCTTTCTCCGCAGCCTGATAGGCAGGCAGATCGATCGGGCAAACATAGGAAGGCCCGCCATGCAGGTAATTCACCTTAACGCTTACATATTCCGGAGTAATGGATTCGAAATACTCCTGAAACAATTTAGCTATCTTTTCATGCTTTTGATTAGGCACCAGACGGGAACTCACTTTGGCATGAGCTTTCGACGGCAATACCGTTTTAGCCCCGACGCCGGTATAACCGCCCCAAATGCCGCAAACATCGAAAGTAGGCCGGATACCGGTACGTTCATTGGTAGAAAACCCTTCCTCTCCATGTAAAGCTTTTACTCCCAACGATTTTTTATAAGCTTCCGCATCGAACGGAGCCTTCGCCATCTTGGCTCTTTCTTCTTCGCTGACTTCCAGCACATCGTCATAAAAACCCGGTATCGTAATATGTCCCTGCTCATCGATCATATCACCGATCATTTTACAAAGGACATTGATCGGATTAGCGACGGCTCCTCCGAAAATGCCGGAATGAAGGTCAGCATTCGGACCCGTCATTTCAATTTCCCAATAGGCCAGTCCACGTAAACCTGTGGTGATGGAGGGAACATCCCGCGCAATCATACTGGTATCGGAAACCAAAATCACATCGGCTTTCAGCATCTCCTTATGTTCTTTGCAAAAAGCAGGCAGACTGGGAGAACCGATTTCCTCCTCGCCTTCTATCATAAATTTCACATTGCACTTCAAATTTCCGGTCTTCACCAGATATTCAAAAGCTTTGGCATGCATAAATGCCTGCCCCTTGTCATCATCAGCTCCCCGGGCCCATATTTTACCGTCCTTAATTACAGGCTCGAACGGATCGGTATGCCATAAATCGAGGGGATCCACTGGCATAACATCCATATGTCCGTACACCAAAACGGTAGGTAACGACGGATCGATTATTTTTTCCCCGTAAGCAACAGGATTGCCTTCGGTTTCATAAACCTCAGCGCGGTCTGCGCCGGCTTCCAGCAACAACGATTTCCATTTCTCTGCACATTTGTACATATCCGGTTTATGCTCCGGGTCGGAGGATATGGAAGGAATCCGGATTAACTCGAATAATTCGTTCAAAAAACGCTCTTTGTTTTCTTCAATGTACTGATTTAAATTTTCCATAAGATAGGTTATAAATTGAAATTATTTCAAGCAAAACAATTCTGATTGGGTATAAAGATAAGGGAAAAAGGAAAAAATAAAAATGAAAAGAGAAAAAAAGGAAGAGAAAGCCTCCAGGAAAGAGGCCAGAAATAATTTTCTACATACAATTTTCTATATGCAATTAATTACTTACTTTTGCTATCCGAACCTATCCGCTGGTAATGAAAGCGGCAAACTCAGTTTCGATTTTTAAAGCGTCTTAATACACAAATATTTGAAACGGCTAAATTATGTCAGACCTTTCCGAAGTTAAAATTTTTTCCGGAGAAAACAGCAAATACATTGCTGAGAAAATCGCAACCTCTTTAGGTTTAGAACTCGGGAAAAAAACCCTATTGCATTTTAGTGACGGAGAATTTGCGACTGCTTATGATGAAACAGTGCGTGGTGACCATGTATTCATTGTTCAATCAACATTTCCGCCCAGTGATAACTTAATGGAGTTATTGATGATGATCGATGCAGCCAAAAGAGCATCGGCCTATAAGGTCATCGCTGTTATTCCCTATTTCGGTTTTGCCCGTCAGGACCGGAAGGATCGTCCCCGGGTGGCCATCGGAGCCAAACTGGTAGCGAATCTGTTGCATGCGGCAGGTGTGGACCGTATCATGACTATGGACCTGCACGCAGACCAAATACAGGGATTCTTCGATATTCCGGTCGATCATCTTTATGGTTCGACGGTATTAGCTCCCTATATCCGGTCGTTAAAACTGGAAAATCTGGCTATCGCTTCACCCGACATCGGTGGCTCGAAACGTGCCAATTCCTGGGCTAAGTTTTTCGATTCCGGTTTGATTATCTGTCATAAAACCAGAGAAAGGCCGAACGAAATCGCCGATATGAAAGTCATCGGAGACGTGGAAGGTAAAAATATCGTCATCGTCGACGATATGATCGATACTGCCGGAACCATTTGCAAAGCGGCAGACATGCTGAAAGACAAGGGCGCTGCCAGTGTCAGAGCGGTTGCCATCCATGCCGTTCTTTCCGGAAAAGCTTATGAGAACATCGAGAAATCCGCACTAACGGAAGTGGTATTCACCGATTCTATCCCTTTAAAACAGCAAAGCGATAAAATCAAAATCATATCCGTAGCCGATATGTTTGCCGAAACCATCCGCAACGTGGTTGAACACCGGTCTATCAGCGATCACTTTATCCTGTAAAGACATTCCGAACGAGATACCCAAGCGAAGCTCCGGCTTCGCTTTCTTTTTTGTAAATTTGCAGGAGGATAAATTCCCCCCAGGGCAACCTATACCGATCATAAATCGTTCCACTTACTAAAACTTATGACAAAAGACGATAAAGCTATATTTTTGAAGTTTCAGGTTAACGAAATCACCGAACATCATATATACAAGCATCTGGCTTTCCTCCAGAGCAAGGGACACAATCGTCAATTACTGATCGAATTGTCCCAGGAAGAACTGGTTCACTACCAAATTCTCCAAAAGTATACAGGAGAACTGCCTCCGCCCAAAATGCGGAAAGTGTTTTTTTATATCTGGATCGGCCGTTTATTCGGTCTCACTTTTAGCATCAAGCTCATGGAAAGGGGGGAAAGAATTGCACAACAGGCCTACCGCAGCCATCCGGATCTGGAAGAACTCAGACATATCGCCCTGGATGAGGAAGCCCATGAAGCTAAATTAATAGAACTGATAGATGAGGAAGGATTGAATTATATCGGTTCGGTAGTACTGGGACTGAACGATGCTTTGGTAGAATTCACCGGGGCTTTAGCCGGTTATGCTTTTGCCTTGCAACATGCCAAGCTGGTTGCCCTGACCGGAGCCATCACCGGCATTGCCGCAGCATTATCCATGGCTGCGTCGGAATATCTTTCGACCAAAGCAGAAAACGACCCGGCCAAAAATGCACTCAAAGCTTCCATATACACCGGAATCGCCTATATCATTACCGTAGCAGTATTGATATCCCCTTTTGCTTTGCTGTCCAATGTATATTGGGCCTTAGGAATATGCCTTTTCGGAGCCCTGGTGATCATCGCCATCTTCAATTACTACTACTCTGTAGTCAAATCCGAAAGCTTCAGCCGCCGTTTTCTGGAGATGGCCACAATCAGCCTTGGCATTGCAGCCATCAGTTTCCTCATCGGTTATCTTCTCAGAGTATTGACGGGCATCAAACTATAAAACAACATCAGGAGAAAAGAAAACCTTTTCATCCTGATGCGTTTGCATTTTATTTCACCGGATAAACCCAGGCCATTTCGTTTTCAGGCTCCTGCACCAGGCGGTTCAGCGCTTTCTGTGCTTCCTGGCGGGTTTCATAACCGTCATAAGTAACCATGCTCATGTTGTAAAAAGGGAGTATCTTAGAGTCGTACCCTGCATTCAGCAACTTGGCATTCAAACGTTCGGCATTTTCTATCAACCGGAAACAACCGGCAACAACATAGTAATTCATTTGCTTTACGACAGGCTTCGGCTCTTCCTGAGGCGGTGCTACAGCTTCAGTCTTAATTACTTCCACCACTTCCACTTGTTGTGTGGTTACTTCTTTCTGCTTTTTATTTTTACATGAAGTCGCCATTCCCACCACGGATAAAATCAATAAAACACATAGAATTTTCATAATGCAGTAATTTTATTTATTATACTACGCTCTATCGGGGATAAAGGTAATATTTTAAAACAATTTTAACAATATTTACGCGAGGAAACCCAAGCTAAACAGACCGCGATTCTCCCGGGCTTACAGCCTTTAAGCGGGGAAGGCGGATAAGCCATAGCCCGATAAAACAAATAAAAGCATTCAGCAAAAGGATTTCGAAACCAAAACGATACCCCCATAAATATTGTTCCGAATAAAGGTTGACGATATAGGAGAGCAAGGGAGAAAGCAGGCAAACCGGAAACAAATATTTTTCCCTTACCTGAAACCGGGTGGTCAATCCGAAAGCAAACAGAGCCAAAATAGGTCCATAAGTATACCCCACCGCTTTTAATACCGCATTCACCACACTGCTGTTATTAATTTCCCGGAAAAGAATAATCACAAGACACATCAACAGGGAAAACCCGAGATGAACTCTGATCCTGCTTTTTTTCTTCCGGGGATCTTCAGGATCGATTTTCAGGAAATCGATGGAAAAAGAAGTAGTCAAAGCAGTCAGTGAAGAATCCACCGAAGAATAGGCTGCAGCAGTAATCCCCAGCAAAAAGAACAAAGCCGCCGGCAATCCAAAATAATTGAGCGACAAAAAAGCAAACACTTCATCCGACGAGCCGGGTAAAGCGATATGTTGCGTCTGGGCAAAAAGATACAGCAAAGCCCCTAAAATCAAAAACAACACATTTGCCGCCAAAAACAGGAAAGAGAAAGAATACATATTCGTCCGGCAAGCCTTCAGGGTTTTGCAGGTCAGATTTTTTTGCATCATATTCTGATCCAATCCATTGAGAGCCACCGTAATCGCGATACCTGCAAAAAACTGCTTCAAGGCATGATGATCGGATTTCCAATCAAAATCCAATACCCGGGAGAAATCGCTTTCGCGCACAGTCCCCAGCATAGAGCAGAAATCCAATCCCAAACTGCGGCAAATCACCACAATGGTCCATATCACCGACACCAGCATAAATACAGTTTGAAGGGCATCTGTCCATACGATAGTTTTAATTCCTCCCCGGAAGGTATATACCCACACTAAACCTATCGTAATAAATACGGTAGCCGCAAACGGAATCCCTACAGCATCGAAAAAAGCCAACTGCAAAACGGCTACAACCAGAAAAAGACGGAAAGAAGCTCCCACCAACTGGGAAATGATAAAAAAGAAAGAACCTGTCAGACGGGCACAATTGCCGAAACGATCGCCGAGCCAGGAATATATAGAAATCAGATTCAACTTATAAAACAAGGGTAATAAAATCAAGGCGATGACAATATATCCGATGCAATTCCCCAATACGACCGGCAAATAAGTCCAGCCGCTATTCCCCACTTCCCCGGGTATAGAGATAAAAGTGACTCCCGACAACTGCGCTCCGATCATTCCGAAAGCCACCAGGTACCAGGGAGAAGTCCGGTTTGCAGTAAAAAAAGTCTCGTTGTCGGCCTTCCGGGAAGTGAAATAACTCACCAAAATCAATAACCCGAAATACCCTAATAAAATTGTTAGCACCACTGCCGTCGACATCTTTCCTTTACGTTTAGAACAGACAACGAAAATAATAAACTTTTTCTATAAGCAACACATCCACATAAGTGATAAATTTTTATTATCGAATACCTTGAATCCAAAACCTTTGCCAAAATCGGAAATAAATCGATGAATTTCGACAGACCCAATACAGGATTCCCGCTAAAGGTCATCAATCTTGCCGTTTTCTTTTCACCTTTTACCTTTAAGTGTTATCTTTGCGCATTCATTTGCAAAATAATAAATTAGCATATAAATCATCGGTCATGGAATACAATTTTAAGGAAGTAGAACAAAAATGGCAAAATTACTGGAGAGACAACCAAACCTATAAGGTAGAGGTCGATCCTTCGAAACCCAAATATTACGTACTGGACATGTTTCCTTATCCTTCCGGCGCAGGTTTGCATGTAGGCCACCCGCTGGGCTACATCGCCTCCGACATCTATTCCCGCTACAAACGGTTGAAGGGATTCAATGTCTTACACCCGATGGGATTCGATGCTTATGGCTTGCCTGCCGAGCAATATGCCATCCAGACCGGACAGCACCCGGCTATCACGACCGAAAAGAATATTGCCCGCTATCGGGAACAATTGGATAAGATCGGTTTCTCATTCGATTGGGACAGAGAAGTGCGCACCTGTGATCCTAAGTATTACAAGTGGACTCAATGGGCATTTATCCAGATGTTCAATCATTGGTTCGACAAAGACAGTCAAAAAGCCGAACCCATCAGCAAACTCATTACTATCTTTGAAAAAGAAGGGAATGGACATATCAACGCGGCTTGCTCGGAAACCCCTGTCTTTACCGCTGAGGAATGGAAAAGCATGGAGGAAAAAGCACAGCAAACTCTTTTGCTGAACTACCGCATTGCCTATCTGGCCGACACCATGGTGAACTGGTGTCCGCAATTGGGAACCGTATTAGCCAACGATGAAGTCAAAGAGGGACTTTCCGTAAGGGGAGGCTTTCCTGTCGTTCAAAAAAATATGCGGCAATGGTCGCTGCGCGTATCTGCCTATGCTCAACGCTTACTCGACGGTCTGGAAACCCTCGAATGGTCGGAGTCGCTGAAAGACATACAGCGCAACTGGATCGGACGCTCACAAGGAGCCGATGTGATCTTCGATGTAAAAGACTCGGACGTGCAGCTTAAAATTTTCACAACCCGTCCGGATACCATTTACGGCGTGAGTTTTATGGTCTTAGCGCCCGAGAGCGATTATGTCGGGCAATTAACCACCCCCGATCAGGAAAAAGCAGTCGGCGAATACCTCGAATACGTGGCCAAACGGACAGAAAGGGAACGCCAAAGCGAAGTCAAAACAGTGACCGGAGTCTTTACGGGCTCTTATGCCATCAACCCTTTTACGCAAGAAGCCATCCCCGTATGGATCAGCGAATATGTTCTGGCGGGCTACGGAACCGGCGCCATAATGGCTGTTCCCGCCCACGACAGCCGGGACTATGCTTTTGCACGCAAATTCAATTTACCCATCGTCCCGGTGATCGATAACGGCCAACCTATAGACCTGAGCGAAAGTTCGTATGACGCCAAGGAAGGAAAAATGATCAATAGTGGCCTGATCAACGGTATGGAAGTAAAGGAAGCCATCCGGTTCATTGCCGCTGAAGTGGATAAACGAGGCATCGGGAAAAGCAAAATCAATTACCGCTTGCGGGATGCCATTTTCAGCCGCCAACGGTATTGGGGCGAACCCTTCCCTGTTTACTACAAGGATGATATGCCTTATGTGATGGAGACATCGGAATTACCATTGGAATTACCGGAAATCGATAAATATTTACCGACAGAAACCGGCGAGCCTCCGCTTGGGCGGGCCGAAAATTGGAAAACTAAAGAAGGTTATCCCATCGAACTCAATACGATGCCGGGGTTTGCAGGTTCGTCCGCCTATTACCTCCGTTATATGGATCCGCACAATGATCAGGCTTTGGTCAGCATAGAAGCGGATCGATATTGGCGGAACGTGGATCTCTACCTTGGAGGAGCCGAACACGCCACCGGACATTTGATTTATTCCCGCTTCTGGAATATGTTCCTGTACGACTTGGGCGTGGTTTGCGAACCCGAGCCCTTTAAAAAACTGATTAACCAGGGAATGATCCAGGGACGCTCTAATTTTGTTTACCGGATTGTAGGCACCAACACTTTTGTGTCCGCAGGATTGAAAAATCAGTATGAAACAACTGAAATCCATGTAGATGTAAACATCGTGAAAAACGACATTCTGGACACCGAGGCTTTCAGGCAATGGATGCCTGATTTCGCCAATGCCGAATTTATGCTGGAAGATGGGAAGTACATATGTGGCTGGGGAGTGGAAAAAATGTCCAAATCCATGTTTAATGTGGTAAACCCGGACGATATCATTGCACAATTCGGTGCCGACACCTTACGGCTTTACGAAATGTTCCTGGGGCCGCTCGAAGCGCATAAACCCTGGGACACTCAAGGCATCGACGGAGTCTACAAATTCTTACGCAAATTCTGGCGTTTGTTTATGAATGGAGAAGAATTTTCGGTCAGCGATGAAAATCCGGGCAAAGAGGAACTGAAAATCCTGCATAAGACTCTCAGGAAAATTGAACACGATATTGAAAATTTTTCATTCAATACTTCCATTCCGGCTTTTATGATTTGCACCAATGAGCTTGCCGCCCTGAAATGCAATAAACGGGCTGTTCTGGAACCTCTGGTCATCGCTATCGCTCCTTATGCTCCTCATATTGCCGA
>CAJKZL010000010.1 GCA_905204385.1 uncultured Odoribacter sp.
GGACTGAGCTATGCGCCCGGTCCCTGGATGAGCGCCATATCGGTATCTAAAGGGACGGGTTCGGTGACCAATGGCTATGAAGCCATTGCCGGACAAATCAGCGTAGACTACAAAAAGCCGACGACGAGTGAGAAAATTTTTGTGAATGCTTATGGAAGCAGTGAGGGGATGATGGAATTTAATGCGAATGCCGGAATAAAGCTGAACGAACAGTGGAGTACCGCCATCCTGGCACATGGCGATTGGCTGAATATCCAGCACGACGGCAATCACGACGGTTTTATGGATATGCCGGAAAAGACTCAATACAATGTGATGAACCGATGGCAATATAAAACGGAAAAGTGGTTCGTGCAGTTCGGAGGGAAGTTGTTGGACGAGACTCGGCTGGGAGGACAGAAAGGCTTTCGTAAAGAGATGAAAGGCGCCTATGGAGAAGGGGCTTTGTATGGAATAGGGATAGATTCCCGGCGTTATGAAGGTTTTTTGAAAATCGGTTACCTCATGCCGGAGTATGAAAATACCAGTATGGCCTTGTTGGTGAATTATACGGACCATGACCAGGATGCTTATTACGGGGCAAAAGAATATGATGCCCGTCAAAAAACGGTATTTGCCAATTATATTTTTCAATCGGTATTCGGAAGAGGGGATAAACAGAGGTATTCGGCCGGTTTGTCTTTTAATTTGGACCGTTATGATGAATCGTTTTGTGATTTCCTGACCGATAGTCAACGAAAAACCGCTCCTGCAGTTTTCGAGCGTTCCGAAAAAGTTGCGGGTGCTTTTTTCCAGTATACGGGTTCGTTTTGGGACAAACTGACAGTGATGGCAGGGGTACGTTATGATTACCACAATATTTTCGGAGGATTCTTTACTCCCCGAATGCATGTGGCCTACGCTCCCGATGACTTCACTTTGGTGAAATTGTCGGCGGGACATGGTGCCCGAACTGCCAATATCCTGGCCGACAACAGTTACCTGTTGGCTTCGGCCGGTGCGGTGTATGTGAACCATAAGTTATTGGCCGAACATCCGGGAGAAACAGAACGGCTCGATATGGAAAAGGCCTGGAATTTCGGGGTTCAACTGAACCGTAAGTTTATCTTATTCGACCGGATGTTGAATATTAATCTGGATTACTACCGGACCGATTTTACGAATCAGGTGGTAGCGGATAATGAGACGGAGGGAGGACGACTGAATTTTTATAATCTGAATGGAGAGTCTTATTCGAATTGTTATCAGGTGGAGGTGAAGTATGAACTAATCCCGCGTTTCGATGTCTTGGGAGCTTTCCGGTATAATGATGTCAAAACGACCGTCGGCGGAGAATTGCGGAGGGCTCCCCTGCAAAGTAAATACAAGGGATTATTGAATCTCTCTTATTATACGCACATGAAAAAGTGGCAATTCGACTTTACCACTCAATTCAACGGTCCGGGCCGCGTGCCCTTGAATCCCGCTCTCTCCCCCGATAAGCAGACTGCGCATTTCGATGCTTTCCGCATAATGAATGCTCAGATCACTAAGTTTTACCGGAAGTGGAGTATTTATGCCGGTTGTGAAAACATCGGCGATTTTATGCAGCATCATCCCATTCTGGGTGCCGATAATCCCTGGGGTAGCGGTTTTGATTCCTCCAAGATTTGGGGGCCTATACACGGAAGAAAGTTTTATGTGGGTGTGAGGTTCGGCTTGGAGAGATTATAGTGTTTTGTATCGCTTGTCGTTTGAACGGCGGTTTACGTATAAGATGTATTAGTATTCATTTGTTAATTTAGGATGATGAAAATTTTAAAAATGATTATGGTGCTGGCAGTTGTATTGGTGTCGGCATGGAGCGCAGAGGCGCAGAAGAAAGGTGAAAAAACGGTGGTCTTTCATGCTGTTTTGCATTGTGAAAACTGTAAGGCCAGGGTGGAGAAAAATATACCTTTTGAAAAAGGAGTGAAGGATCTGAAGGTTGACCTGAAAGCTCAGACGGTAACCATCACGTTCAGGGAAGATAAAAATTCGGTGGAGCAACTCCGAAAAGCATTGGAGAAATTGAACGTCGAGGTGAAGAGCGAGGGCAAAAACGGAAAGACTCCGGCGGCGGACAATAAAGCCGGCAAAAAAGAAAATTGCCGGGAAAAACAGTAAACCGGAGATATTCTGTTGCAAAAATGACAATAAGGAGTTTCGGCCCCTTTGCCGGTAAGATACTTTTTTTTGAACATCAGGCATCAAAAAAACTATCGGCGGCATGGCTTTTTAAAGGCCGGGGAACAGAACTCCTTATTATCGTATAAGATTAAAAATTATAAGTCAAGGTATTTACCTTCTTTGTCGAATGCGGCCAGGGCGGCATTGACACCCGGAGTGTCTTCCTTATAGGTTACGCCGAACCATTTTGCATCCGTTTTCAATACTTTAACCTCTGCTTTTTTATCTTTGATCATCTTATCGACCACTTTGGGGATATAGAATTCCGATTTCAGGTTATCCTTATTTTCCGGATAGAATTCGATGAATTGTCTCTCGATTTCGTCGAATACACTGGGTGTGAATGCCCAGAAATTCATGGATACCAGATCGTCCGGGTCGAGGATTCTGCCGGAATCTTCGTCTTTGATGGTACCGTCGGGCAGGATACCGATTTTAGTACATTCAGTGACGGAAGTCAAATGCTGATCGGCATCGGATTCGCATACTCCGCGCGAAACGGTCCCGTTTTCCGATAAAGTGGCAGCCAGGCGGTAGCCTACCAATCCGAATTCGTGATCGTTAGCCTCGCTGGCCAGGAAATCGTGAGCTTTGACAAAAGCGGCGCTACCGTAGAAATCGTCAGCATTGAGGGCTGCAAACGGTTCCTGGATGGCGTCTTTGGCGCACCAGATGGCATGAGCGGTTCCCCAGGGCTTTTCGCGGTCGATGGGAGGCATGCCGCCAGGTAATCGATCCATATTTTGGTAACAGTAAGCCGTTTCTACCATGCTTTCCGAATATTTGCCTACAAAATCCTTAAATTCCTGGGCAAAGCTTTCCCGGATTACAAATACGATTTTATCGAAACCGGCATGAACAGCATCATATACCGTATAGTGAAGCAAAGCTTTCTGATGGGGGCCCAGCGGAGTGATCTGCTTCAGGCTACCAAATCGTGACCCCATTCCGGCTGCCATGACCAAAAGTGTTGTTTTCTTTTTCATAGGATTAAAATTTAGTTTCAGTGACTCAATGGTTACTCCCCGTGGATATCCTCTGCCGAACATGTATCGGGAAACCATCACATCTCATTTTGCATGTACCGGTGTCTGCAACAAGACACCGGTACAACGTGAATGCTCTATTATTTCAGCGTATCGCCGTGTTCGTGGACATATTTAGCAAAAACCTCGATGGCTTCGTATTCTGCCATTCCCAACCGATTGTAAATGTCGGCTGTATTCCGGTTGCGGTCTTCTGCCCTTTGCCAGAATTCGCGTGGATCGTCGCCCGGGAATGCCGGTCCGTTGTTCTGGGATCCGTGTTTGTATATTGCTTTCCGCTTGATGGCTAATTCTGCGGGACTGATGGGCACTGCCATATCTACTTTTTCGATTTCCCATTCCATCCATGCTCCGCGGTACCACCAGGTGTTGCATTCCTTGAACCAGTCGTCACCGTCTACTACGTTATAGGCACGCAGGATAGCATCCAGACATACGCCATGAGTGCCATGGGGGTCGGCCAGGTCGCCGGCTGCATAAATCTGATGAGGCTTGATTTCGCGTAAGAGTTTTACTACGATATCCACATCTTCCTGCCCGAGCGGATTTTTCTTTACGGTACCTGTTTCGTAGAACGGAAGGTTGAGGAAATGGACTCTTTCTTCAGGCACTCCGAGATAACGGTCTGCTCCGCGTGCTTCGGCCCGGCGCAGGGCAGCTTTGTATTTCAGCAGATTGGAGGATTCGGGTTCGTTGGCATTTTTAGATTCGATATCTTTTTTAACTTGCTCGAATGCTTTTTCCATCGTAGCCAGGTCGCCGTCCGACAGTTTTGTAAAGGCGCAGGCAATGTCCATTTGCTGATAGAGGTAATCGTCCAGAACGGCGATACTTCCGGAAGTTTCATAAGCGACATGCACTTCATGGCCTTGTTCCACTAAACGGGCGAAAGTACCTCCCATGGAAATGACGTCGTCGTCGGGATGAGGACTGAAAATCAAAACGCGTTTAGGATAAGGGGTGGCCCTTTCGGGGCGGGTGCTGTCGTCGGCATTGGGTTTCCCTCCGGGCCATCCGGTGATGGTGTGTTGCAGGTCGTTGAATACCTGGATATTCACTTTGTTGGCCGAACCGAATGTCTTGACCAGATCGGTCATTCCATTATCGACGTAATCTTTGTTTTCGATTTTCAGGATAGGTTTGTTGACTTTCTGACACAACCAGATCACAGCCTTGCGGATAAGCTTGTCGTTCCATTCCACTTTGCTCACCAGCCAGGGAAGATTGGCGCGGGTCAATTCTTCGGCTGCACTTTCATCGATCACGAATTCCACGTTAGGATGCGTTTGCAGGAAGGTTGCCGGAACAGAGTCCGAAATGCTGCCTTCCACAGTAGATTTGATGATAGGTGCTTTGTTTTCACCCCATGCCATGAGGATTACTTTCCGGGCTTTCATGATAGTGCCCACACCCATGGTGATGGCACGGGTCGGAACCTTATCCATGCCGCCGAATTCAGCGGAAGCGTCCTTCATGGTCAATTCGTTGAGGTAAACCATACGTGTTTTGGACGTGATGGATGAGCCGGGTTCGTTAAAACCGATGTGGCCTGTACGGCCGATACCGAGGATTTGAATGTCGATGCCTCCGGCAGCCTCGATAGCCTTTTCGTATTCTTTGCAGAAAGATTCGATCTCTTCGTTTTTGAGGGTTCCATCCGGGATATGAATATTTTTCGGATCGATGTCGATATGATCGAATAAATGGTGGTGCATAAAGTAGTGATAGCTATGCACCGATTCCTTGGGCATGGGCAGATATTCGTCCAGATTGAAGGTCACTACATTTTTGAATGACAGGCCTTCTTCCTTGTGCATCCGGATAAGCTCCTGATATAATTTGATAGGAGAGGAGCCGGTAGCCAAGCCCAGTACGCATTTTTGGCTTTTAGCCGCATTTTCCCGGATGCAGTTTGCAATTTCGCAGGCCACTGCTTTGACTGCTTCTGAAGGTTTATCATAAATCTGAACAGGAACTTTTTCGAACCTGTCTGCACCTTCACCTTTTGCAATGTAGTTCTTTGTAATCATGTTATATTGTTTTTGGGTTTCTATTTATTGTTACCGATATAAATCGTTGTGTTGTGCTATTTCTGTCAGCAGCCTTACCAGTCGACGGGTGACTTCGGCTGCATAACGCTTTCCTTTTTCTGCGGTTGCTTTCATCGGATTGCCGATGCCGGTGTCCTGACTTACCCGCAGCCAGTTGCGTGGAGTCCAGGCTATCTTGTCGTTTAAAGAGGAAAGGGCAAAAGGTTTACTTTCGCCCGTTCCGGCTATTTCCATCTCCACCCATTCGGGATGATAATGCAGCATGACCGAAGTTTCGAGTTCTCCGGCATGATCGTCCTTTTCTTCAAAATAGTTTGCCGGGGGAACAATGGTAAACCATTCCGTGGTAAATAGAAGGAAATCCGGGTAATCTACGGCCAGGTCACGGATCATATTCTTGAAATTATTTCCGCCATGTCCGTTGATAATGACCATTTTGCGAATGCCTTGATGATGTAACGAAGCTACAATGTCGGTCAGAATGGCCTTTTGGGTTTCGTAACGGGAATGAATGCAAAACGTCAGTTCCCTTTGCCCGGGATTCTGAGCTCCCATAAAAACGGGAGGAAGCACCATGCAGTTTACCTGATGTTGTTCGTTTGCCTGCCGGGCCGCATCGAGAGCTATGGCATGGGATAAAATGCAGTCCGTCCCATAAGGCAGATGCTGATTGTGCGGTTCGGTAGCTCCCCAGGGCAGTAGCACAAGGTCGTAGGTTATGTTTTTTACCTTCCCATAGCAAGATATGGCCAGATCTGAATTTTCCATTCGTAAAACCTTTAAATTCGGACTTTTGCAATGAGTTTCCTGATTTTCCCATCGCCGATTGCGGGGGCATGGGGATCTTCCGGAAATACAATTACAAACTCACCTGGGGCAATCTTTACAAATGTAGTAGGTTTGTCGGAATAAAGTGCACAATCGGCCTCTTTTTCGTAAGATTTTATTTCAGTTTTTAAGTTTTCGATAGGTTTCCAGCCCATGGTTTCTTCTCCTTCGAGCAGAATGTGCACGTCGATGTATTGCCGGTGGATTTCCAACGGTTGCCGGCTTGGGTCGATTCCGTCCAATGCTACATTATTGATGAATAAATCATCTCCGTCGAGGACGATGCGGCCTGTGGGATGGTTTAGCAAATCGTGGCTTTTCACATAGTCGAACAACTGTTTGAAAAGCGGATGCAGAGGTTCGATTCTGCTGCTATTTTCTAATGTTGAAATGATCATAATTTTATCTATTATTCCATGTTATCAGTTGTGGGCCGGAGGAAATAAAGCTGCAATCCGACCGCTGCCAGGACGATCACGCTCAGCCAGGCGAATCCTAGCCCCAGATTACCGCCGTCGCTCCATTTACCGAGTACGCTTGTTACCGCGGCACCGGCGAATACTCCGGTCATATTCATAATTCCATAGGCCGTAGCGCGGTGTTTGGCCGAGACAAATTGGCAGAGGATAGGCATGTTGGTGGCATCGAAAATGCCGTAGCCTATGCCGAATAGCAAACCGGCACCGACGATTCCGGCAATATGATGTCCGAAACCGAGCAACAACAGGGCTGGAATCGTCAGGCTGAGTCCGATGGCTCCGGTGTAAATGCGGCCGCGTATATTTTTTTGTACCCATTTGTCGGAGAGTATCCCTCCTGAAATCACTCCGACAAAGGAAGAAATAGCGATGGTGATAGTGGATAGCGGTCCTGCCTCGGCCATATCCATATTGAGATTTTCGGAAAATAGGGTCGGTAACCAGTTTTTAGTGGCCCAACCCGGCAGGCTGGGTGCTGCAAAATAAAATAGGATGACCCAGAAAGCTATATTGCTGAAGAGGAGGGAAAAACCTTTAAAAAGAGAGGCCCTTTCTCCTGATGGTTTTTGTCTGCTTAATTTTTCCTGTAGCACATGTTCTTTATTTTCATGCAGGAAAAGAATTAAGAGAGCTGCATAGGCGATGCCGATCATACCGAACCAGTGAAAAGTGGTGTGCCAGGAAAAGGCGGCGGCGACAGTGGCCCCGAAGCCCCCGATGGCTTGTCCGGTGTAAAGACCCGTCATATGGATGCCGATAGCCAGGGAGCGTGATTTCCCTTCATGCCAGTCGGCGATCAAGGATAAACCGGCCGGAATGTATAAAGCTTCACTGATACCCATCAAGGCTCTCAGCCAATAAATCTGATTGAAGGTCGTCGCATATCCCATGCCGTAAGTGACGGCCGACCAAACGAACAAGCTGCCGACAATCAACCATTTCCGGTTGATGCGGTCGGCGACAAGTCCGGCTACCGGGCTCATAAAGCCGTAGATCCACAGAAAAATAGCCATTAACCGTCCAAAGTTCGTTGCCGACTGAAGTTCTGCAATGTCTATTTGCATAGCGTCCTTCATGGTCGATAACATTTGCCGGTCCATGTAGTTTAATAAAGCAACACCCCATAATAAACCTACTACAACCCAAGGATAAGATTTTTTAATATTCATTCGCTTAAAATTGAAAGTTTTTCGTGATACATTTGGACAAAAATATCAAATGTTTTATAATTATGGGTTTTGTTTGTAAAAACTTTTAATAAATCATTATCCTTATCAATACAACCAGAAACTGCTTTCCGAATCGTAGTATAAATGTTCCATAACCAGGCTGAGCGTGCCCAATATGCAGGATTGTCCGGTCAATGTACTGGTTTTTATGGTACATTGGTTTTTAAGTCTGGTAATGGTATATTTATCGATGGCTTTTTGAATGGAGGAAAGGATAATTTCGTTCGCTCCTGTGATCTCTCCTCCGATTACGATAAGTTCCGGATTGAACAAATGAATCAGGCTAGCTAATGCTTCCCCGATTTTTTCACCTGCTTTTTGCAGCAATTCGATGGCAAAAATATCATCCAGATTGGCTGCGCGTATAACATCTGTCAAGGTAATCGTTTCCCCGGCCAGGATAGTTATCGCCGTTGCTTTGCCATGATCTATGGCAGACTGGGCGGCTTTGACGATGGATCTTCCGGAAGCGATTGTTTCCAGACATCCGGCCTTCCCGCAATAGCAGAGGGTCTCCTGATCGGAAATCCGGATATGGCCGAATTCCCCGGCCATACCCTTAAAACCTGTATAGGGCCTGGAATTGAGGATCATACCCAGGCCTATGCATTCATTAACGTTGACGCAGAGGGCGTCGGAAGCTCCTGCGGCGGCTCCGAAAGTGTGTTCGGCCATTGCCATAATGGTAGAGTCGTTATCGATGAATACCGGAATATGGAGCATCTCTTCGAAAATTTTCCGGATATTGGTATGTTCGAAAGTCAGATAGGTGAAGGAATTTCCTTCATTGTCCAGTAATCCCGGTAAGGCAAAACCTGCTACCTTTATTTTAGCCCGGGGGATTTTCAGGTCGATGAGGCTTTTTTCTATTTTACGGTGTATATCCTGCACAATGACGTTATTGTCTTCCTCTTTTTCGAGCAGGGAAGGAAAGGTCTGTATAGTTCCGATGACTTCCTTGCGTAAGTTGAAAATAGCTATTTTCAGATGTTCCCGCCCGATATCTACTCCCATGATATAGGCGGCATCGGCATTCAGAGAAAAAATATGCGGACGCTTACCCCCTATCGAAGCTCCCTGTCCCAAGTCGACCACCCAGCCTTCTTCTATCAATTCCTCTATTATTCTACTGATAGTGGGAGTGGTCATGTTGGTAAGACGACAAATTTCCGGTTTAGACAATTTGCCCATGCGATAAAGGTCTCCGATAATGTTTTTTTTCTGCTGATACCGTTTTTCTTTCAATCCCGGTAATGAAGATCTATTTACGTTTTGCATATTAACTTATTTTCATCGTTACAAAGCTAATAAAACTTTCTAAAATAATTTTTTAAGTGATGTTTTTTTTTATTAGTGATGATTAAGAAAATTGGAAATGGAAGCAAATATTCTGGTAAACAGTGAATTGAGTATATAGAGGAATAGAAAATACCGCCAATTTCTTTTAATTTTTTCTTATTCTTCTAAAAAATTATTCATTTTCATTCATCGTTTTTAAGAGTCGGGTCGTTATACTAAAAAAAACGTTCGTTTAATTTTGGAATAAATTTCAAAATTGAAGTAACGATGAGTGCCCTTCGGTCACTTAATGAACGATGAACGATTATGGACCCCTGCGGGGCGCCTTATAAGCGGAACCGATGGTTTCGGTTTTTCGTTAAAAAGCACCCATAGAGACAGTTATCGTTTATCATTCATCCTTTATCATTACTTCAAATTTTTCGTTCATCGTTACTTAGGACCTTCGGTCCTCATCGTTACTTACGTTCGATAATTTTTGTGGATTTCCGCAAAAATTATCGAACGTTTTCATGAGTACAACACCCAACCAACGTCGATTACTTGCCTACCGCCTGCTTTATGGTTGCGACAGGACAGAAGCCGATCGACAGGAACTGGAAGCTTGGATCGGGGAGAGTCCCTCGAACCGGGCCTTATATAACCGTCTGCAGGAGGCTTCGCAATGGTCGGATTGGGCGCAACGCCGGGAGCGTGTGAAACCAGTGAAAGCCTGGGAAAAGGTGGCTCTCCGGGTTGGGCATCCTGTTGGCCGGAAAATATCGCTGCGGCGTTGGGTTGCGATGACCGCTTCCCTTGTTTTATTGTCCGGAATCGGGCTTGCGGCCTATCTATATTTGCGGCCCGGTGAGGTAACGCCACTTGCTGCTACTTTCATCGTTCCCGGCACTTCGCGAGCCTGTCTGGTATTCAGCGATGGTCGGCGCATGAGCCTCGGCAGTTGTATGCCGAACTCTTCGCTGGAAAAAGACGGAGTAGTGATCACGGCCGATACTTCCGGCAGTTTGAGCTATCGGGCGGGAAATACTGTGTTTTCGGAAGAAATTCGTCATACCCTGATCGTGCCACAAGGCGGGGAATATCTACTGAGACTGGCAGACAGTACTCTTGTTCGTCTGAACTCTATGAGCGTGCTTCATTTTCCGGTGCATTTTGCAGGAGCTTGTCGCGAAGTATATCTGGAAGGAGAAGGCTATTTCACGGTTCACCGGGATAGCTGTCAACCTTTCATTGTACACACTAAAAATATGGATGTTTGTGTGAAGGGCACTGAATTTAATGTCCGAGCCTATCCGGATGAATCCTTACTTCAGACCACATTGGTAGCAGGGGCAGTGGAAATTTCCACTGATCAGGGGAAACAAAGATTGCGGCCTGCACAACAGGCGGAATTTAACTGTTCTACCCGGGAGACCGTGGTGAAGGAGGTAAATCCCGACGAATATACTGCTTGGGTGCAGGGATGGTTTGTTTTTAAGAACAAACGTTTAGAGGACATTATGTCAGAACTTTCCCGCTGGTATGACTTTGAAGTGGTCTATCATCCTTCGGAAGTACGCGATGCGGTATTCGGTGGCCGCCTGAATCGTTTCGGAGGAATAGAACCGATATTGGATATCATGAAGGCTACTTTTTCGTTGGAGGTAGCTGTGCAGGGCAGGACGATTTTGTTTACAGCTAAATAATTATTGACCAAACTACAATTTTATGAAAAAATGGAAATTAATGCAAGCCCGTATCCGTTGGTTTCGGGTGTCTGAATTCCTGCGGTGTTCAGGATTTTCGGTGTTCTGTTTATTTTTATGCCTTAGCCTTCAAGCTGCTTCGGTAGCAGGAGCCCAGCAGAAAAAGGTAACGCTGGCATTAAACGGCGTATCGCTGGAAGAATTTCTATGGACTCTTGAACAAAAGACGGATTTTGAGTTTTTCTATAACCGGGATGATGTAAAAAGAGTGGAACGTCTGGATATTCATTTTCGTGACAAGCCTTTAGCGGAAGTGTTGGGGACCGTGTTGAGAGGAATCGGATTGGATTATGCCATCGAACAGAATACCGTGGTGATCCGGAAAGCTGCTCCTATGCCGGGCGAGCAACAGAGCGTGAAGATTAAAGTGACCGGAAAGGTAAAGGATAGCCATGGAGATGTCCTTCCCGGGGTGACGGTGAGACTGAAAGAAACTCAGGTAGGGGTAACCACGGATAGCAAAGGAGAATTTGAATTTCTCCTTCCGGAGATAAAGGGGAAACTGATCCTTGTTTTCTCTTTTGTCGGCTTGAAAAGTCAGGAAGTAGAGATTAAAAACGCCGATCCTCTGAATGTGGTGATGGAAGAAGATATTTCAGAAATGGAGGAAGTGGTGGTGACCGGTATCTATTCGCGCAAAAAAGAAAGCTTTACGGGTTCTTCGCAGACCTACAAAACCGAGGATCTCAAAATGATCGGAAATCAGAATATTCTCCAAAGTTTGAAAACACTGGATCCTGCTTTCAATATCATCGAGAACAATCAGTATGGATCGGACCCCAATCGTTTGCCGGATATAGAGATCCGGGGAAAAAGTAGCATAGTGGGATTTAAGGAGCAATTCGGTCAGGATCCGAATCAGCCGTTGTTTATTCTGGATGGTTTCGAGACGACCTTGCAAACGATTATGGATTTGAGCATCGACCGGGTGGCTAGCGTAACCTTGTTGAAAGATGCGGCTTCACCGGCCATCTATGGTGCCAAAGCCGCAAACGGGGTGGTTGTGGTGGAAACCAAGGTTCCGGTGGCCGGTCGGTTACGGTTATCGTACAATGGGAGTTATGACATTTCTTTTGCCGATTTGACGGATTATAATCTGATGAATGCTGCCGAGAAATTGGAGTTCGAGAGGAAGGCGGGGAATTTTAAGAGTAATCTGGCAGATGTGGAAGAGCAGTTGATACAACGTTATTATGATCTGCTCCGGAATGTAAAACGAGGGGTAGATACTTACTGGATGTCAGAGCCTTTACGGGTGGCTTTTACCCATCGGCATAACTTATATCTCGAAGGTGGAGACCAGCAAATGCGCTATGGGTTGGGGGTGAGTTATACCAATATCGACGGAGTCATGAAAAATTCCGTGCGGGATATGTTCAGTGCTAACCTGGATCTGATATATCGGAAAGGAAAGCTGGAGTTTATGAATAAGATGACCGTGGATTATACCCAAACGGAGAATCCGATCGTGGCTTTTTCTTCTTATTCCCGGGCGAATCCTTATTATGAAAAGCGTACTCCCGGAGGTGGAGTAGAAAAATGGCTGGAAGCGCGGACTTATGAAAATGTGGCTAAACGGGGATATACTCCTGTATGGGTTGCCAATCCGTTGTGGAATGATGCGCAGAATAGTTATAATAAAGGAAATTCCTGGGGAGTGCGGGATAATTTCAGTATGGAATACACTCCTTTGGATGCTCTGCGAATCCGTGCGCGTTTCGGAATCAATAAGAGTACTTCGGAATCGGAAATTTTTTATTCGCCGGCAGATACACGCTTCGATAAGGCTGAACAGTTGAAAAAAGGAAGTTATTCGAATAGCCGTTCGGATAGCTGGAGTTATGACGGTGATATGACGGTGACTTACGGACAATTGTTGGGAGGAACACACCAGATAAATGCGGCTGTAGGGGCTACATTGAACGAAAATAACGGCAATTCAAAAGGATTTTCAGGGTATGGTTTCCCGGAGGGTAACTTCAGTTCACCGGGATTTATCAATGCTTATCCTGAAGGTTCACGTCCATCGTATTATGAAAGTAAAAGCCGGGGCGTAAATTTTTATCTGAACGGAGGATATGTATATGATAACCGCTATTTGCTGGATTTCAATTTACGTTCGGATGGAACCTCGGTCTTCGGTGTAAATAAGCGTTTCTCCACGACTTGGGCTGTCGGATTAGCCTGGAATCTTCATAATGAAAAGTTTATCAAAGACCATGTGTCTTTTTTGGAACGGTTTAAAATCCGGGGATCTATCGGAAATCCGGGCAACCAGAATTTCGGTTCGTTTACTTCCATCACGGTATATTCTTTCAATAACTGGTTACTGAATAATTTCGGAACAGGGGTAGTGGTGGATTCTTATGGCGATCCGGATATGAATTGGCAGCGGACCATCGATAGGAATATCGGTTTGGATCTGACCATGTTCGGAAACCGGTTCAATGTGACGCTCGATTGTTACTACAAGAAAACGGACCCTTTGATGGCTTCCATTGCTTTGCCGTTGTCTGTAGGGACAACCAGTCGTATTGCTAATGTGGGTATGCAGGTGGAAAAAGGATTGAACGGGATGGTAAGATATGCTTTCATTTATAAACCTAAGGACCGGATTAATTGGAGTACGAGCATTAATTTCCGCTGGGGAAAAGGTTATTATGATAAAATAGGGCAGAATCTGGATCAAATCAACCGGGAAAATCTGACAAAAAATATGGAGCGTTACTACGATGGAGCCAGCACGACTTCTCTGTGGTCAGTCCGTTCGGCAGGTATCGATCCGGCTACAGGACGTGAAATATTTTTGCGGAAGGATGTTAGTTATACTAATGTTTACAGCTTTAATGAACAGGTTGAAGTGGGAGATACCCGTCCGACACTTGAAGGTGTATTCGGAAATGTGCTTTATTACAAGGGATTTTCCTGTAGTGTGCAGTTGCGTTACAGTTTCGGTGCAGATGCTTTCAATTCTACTTTGTACAATAAGGTGGAGAATATTTCCCAGGAAGGTTTGAAAAATAACCAGGACCGTCGGGCTTTGTACGATCGTTGGCAAAAGCCGGGAGATCAGGCTAAGTTCAGGGGAATTTCGTTGACGGATGGTACTCCGATGTCTTCCCGTTTTGTGATGAAAAATAACTATATCTCTTTTGAATCGATCCGCATCGGCTATGATCTTCCGCAACGCTGGTTAAAAAAGATTCATGTTTCCGGAGCCAGTATCAGTGGATACATGAATTCCATCTGCCGGATTTCTTCGATAGAAGATGAACGGGGTATCGATTATCCTTTTGCCCGTTCTGTATCTTTTGCTTTGAGTATTAACTTATAATTGCCTATGAATATGAGGAAATATATACTGACATTGATTCTTCCGGTGATGCTATGTGCCTGCAACGATTGGCTGGATGTGAAGCCTAATGACCGGATTTCTGAGGATGCTACTTTTTCCACTCCACGTGGGTTTGAACTGGCATTGAATGGCGTGTATGTGGATTTGAACAAGACGAATTTATATGGTCGGGCGTTGACCTGGGATTTCGTGGAAATATTGGCCCAGCGTTACGCAATAAATAAAACTACTGTTTATAATAAAGAAGTGATGGAGTTTCATCACGGGTCGAATGAGATGAAATCACGGGTACGCGGTATTTGGGCGGATGCCTATAGTTTGATTGCGAATACCAATCTGATTTTGAAGAATTGTGAAGAGCGGCGGGAAGTGCTTTCGGATGAGTACTATGCTTTGGTAAAAGGAGAAGCTTTGGGGTTACGTGCTCTGTTGCATTTTGATTTATTTCGTCTTTGGGGACCGGTGTATAGTTTGGCTTCTGAGACCGCTTTAACAATCCCTTATTACTCGCACTTTGCATTGCAGGTGCAGCCGCAACTGACTGCCAAAGTTTTTATGAAGCAGGTGATCGAGGATTTGGAGGCCGCTGCCGGGCTGTTGGAAGATGATCCGATAAAGAGCATGTCCAGCCCTTTAAGTCCTGATGTTGCCAATGCTTTTAAGGGATACCGGGCTTTAAGAATGAATTATTATGCGGTGAAGTTGTTGCTTGCCCGGGCTTATCTGTATATAGGCGATAAAGAGAATGCATTAAAAGCCGCTAAAGAGGTGATCGATATACAGGAACGGCTGTTTCCTTGGGTAGATGCTGCAGTTGTGTCAGGAACAAAGGAAAATCCGGATCGTGTTTTTTCGACAGAATTAATATTTGCCTTGCAAAATGTCAATCGTTCGACCGTCTATACCAATTCTTTCGATGCAGGAAACCTGAAGTTGGCTACTTTATTGGCACCGACCAAAGAAGTCGTGGAAGAAAATCTATTCGGGGATGAATTAAGTGATTTACGTTATAAAACCTGGTTGGATAAAAGTGTAGAGATCGAAGGAGGAAGTTATCAGGAATTGGTAAAGTATCAGGCGTCGTCGACCGATTCGTTGTATAATCAGTTAATTCCGATGATACGGGTGAGTGAAGCTTTTTATATTGCGGCCGAATGCGAAGGAGAGGAAGATGAAGAATCGGGTATGAAGTGGCTGAACAAGGTAAGAAATGCGCGTTTGTTACAGGATTATCCGGCATATTATTATGAATATACGTTGGAACAAGAATATATACGAGAGTTTTGGGGTGAAGGACAATTATTCTTTTTTTATAAACGGAAAAATTATAATGAGGTATATGACGCTTATGATCCCCGTGCGATGGTGACGATACAACCTTCGAATTATGTGTTAATGATACCCGAAGATGAAAGTAAGTATAATTAAATAAACGAATGATATGAAACAATTGATATTGGCCTTGTTGCTTTGTTTTTTTATCGGGGCGTGTGAAGAAGATATTGATCTCTATCAGGGGGGAAGTTCTATTTATTTCAACAATGGAGGAGACGACACGCTTTGGATTGCATGGGGAAGTGTGGCTTCGGAGGAAAAAAAGATGGATCTGAATTTACGGGTAGAACTTTTCGGGGCCGTAAAGGATTATGCCCGAAAGTTCAGCATCGAAGTGATTTCCGATGGGACGGATTCTTTGCATGCTGTGGAAGGAGTGGATTTTTCACCTATGCCTTTGGAATATGAAATTCCTGCCTGGGAGAATCATACATTTATTCCTGTGGAGTTACTGCGTACAGATACGTTGTTGAAACAGGCCCGTCGTTTTACCATCCGATTGTTAGGCAATGAAGATTTTGGTTTTGAATATATGAATTACAGGTTGATGGCAGACAGCAGCTATATGATGACGGACGATCACGTGGTGATTTATATGGATGAGAATTTTCCCAGGCCCTGGTGGTGGTATCGGATCGGAACGCCTATTTTTGGCGAATGGTCACGGACAAAAGGAATTCTGATCTGTGATGTGGCCAAAATCGACCGGGAAAAATTTCAGGGAGATCTGGACGGTAAGAACGGAAATCTTACGGTGGCATATTTAAAATTTGTCGGCCGGAAAATTCATTTGTGGCTGCAGGATAATCCGACGGAAGATGAAGATGGGGAACTGATGGAAATGGGAGAAGAATCAATCTATTAATGAAGAAGAGTTATGAGAAAATGGATAATTATATTGGGAGTTCTGTTGTGGACCTCTTGTTTCGATGATAAAGGCAATTATGAGTATATCGACCTGGGAGAACTGACGATCAGCGGGATAATCACAGACCGTTGGTATGAATCGTTTGCTTATTCCGACACCCTGTATATACCTGTAAAAATAGAATCGACACGTTATAAGAACGGAGAGGAACCTTATACGTATCAATGGAAATTGATGACAACGAATAATGAGTCGAGGGATGAAAATGGGAATCCTTTGGAGTATACGGTTTCACGCGAAAGGGATTTAAATATTGTCCCTGACCTGATTGCTGGAGATTACACCGGTTTTTTTATGGTAACGGATACGATTTTAGGGATTCAGGAAAAAGTAGATTTTTATTTACGTTTGAAAACAGCTACCAGTGAAGGATGGATGATTTTATGCGAGGAAGAGGGGGAAACCCGTCTGGATTGGATTATACCTTTGTCAGACACATCGGAGCGTATCGCCCGTAACATCTGGGCTAATCTTGATTTTAAGCTGGGTAAACCTTATTCTATCGCTTCTGCTTATTGGTTGCAAGGGAGTAACCGTTATGTTTTCACAGAGCGTGGCACCTATAATATAGATGCTGAAGATGCCCATGTCGGGGACGATAATGATGTAAGGTGGAGTTTTGGGGATATACCTGCAGTGGTACATGGACTTGCAACGGAATTAGCTATACAA
>CAJKZL010000011.1 GCA_905204385.1 uncultured Odoribacter sp.
GCTGTCCTTTCATATTCCCCCATCCCCTGTGTCCGTTCACCTCGTAATATCCCTCCCGGATGGCCAGGGAATCGCCGGGCAGGCCGATGCACCGCTTGACATAGAAACGCGACAGGTTCATACGGATCTTATCCCATCCCTTCACATAAGGGAAATTGAACACCACCACATCATTGCGTCCGATCTCCGTAAATCCCTTTACCCTCCAGGTCTGCGGCTCCGTATCGTCCTTCAGAAAGCTAAAATTTTCGTACATCCGGGCGCCGAAACTGATTTTATCCACGAGGATAAAATCGCCGGGTTCGATGGCAGGCCGCATAGAGTCGCTCGGTACGACAAAAAAGTCGACCACGAACAATCGCAGCAACAAGGCCATACCTAAGGCGCCCACCATGCCCAAACCATAAAACAGAATAAGCCGGATCAGTTTTTTTATTTTCATTTTCAGGAATTTCTTTTACAACGAAACCATAATCAGCCTATCCACCGGCCGGAGCCTCCGGAACTTCCTATCGACGTCTAACTCAAGCCCGGCAAAGGAGACAGCATTTTTAACGGGATGAAGGTACTGAATCATGGTGTTCCGGCATTTGCAAAAACATGGCAAAAACTATAGCATTTTCAAAAAATCGACACCAAACCGCTTGCAGTTTGCCGTTTTTTTTATATCTTGCACTCACTTTTTAAGGAAAGAAGGGGACTGTGGTTATGACTGGGATCAGAAGACTGCAGTCCCGGCTTTTTTTTTAACCCTTCACGCTTGAGCAGCCCAGCCGGTCATCCCCTAAATTTTTTTCATGATCATCTTTACCACCACGGGATTGTCCATTTCGTTCATCTTCCCGGCAATCTCCTTAATATAAGCAGGAACCCCATCCACTCCAGACGACTGCAAAAATACATGAGTCGCCAGATAACCCAGCAAAACCTGTCCGCAACCATCCGATATCTCAGGCATGGAAAGTTTGTGTTTATCATTCACCCACACGGGACCTATATTGTAAATTCGTTCCGTCCTTTTCGAATAGAAGACTGTGTTCAGCATTCCTGAAAAAGAATAATTAATCCATAAAAACTCCGATGTCTCCAGCATCCGGTGCATTTTACACCATTTATCCGCCGCTTTTTTACGGGTTTCGATGATCGTCCGGACTTCATCCGGTGAAGCATCGAACGTCAAAGGAAAGGTAAACCTACCGAAGTCGATGCAAAAACGGAGTTTTAACTCCCCATCCCTTCCGATGCGGTAGACATCATTCCTAAACGACTCTAAAAGTGACACCGTATCCGAAAAGCCGAAGAAAAAATTTCTCCCATCGGTTACTCTCATAAACTCCTCCTTGTATTCCCAGGCCAGGTCTTTCCTGAGTACCTCGTTTCCCTGCATAACGACATAACGGTATTGCCGGGGAAACGTGGTGTGAAATACTCCCTCGTTGGGATATCTGCCTCCGTACAGTGCCAGCGAATCCTCACCGAGCATCGTGAAACCCGCGGTTATAAACTTGCAGGGAATACGCCTTAAAAAATTACCGTCCTCATCATAGCAAAGAATGGCCTGCGATCTGTCGCAATGAATATAAATATCACCGTTGCGGGGATTGTGGTAAAAAGAACTGATTCTCATATACTCTTCCGGTCCCCGTCCGATGTGGCGGATTTGTTTTAAAAACTTTCCTTCCTGACTGAACACCAGAATGGCATTGGTTTGCTCATCCAGGATATAAAACCGGTCCTTCCATTCATACAAGGCTTTGATTCTTCCAACGACGACATCTTCGGAGGTCTCCAAAGGAATATAGATAAAACTATCGATAAGAGCAGAAGCGAATAGATTACTATCCGCGATATGCAACGGATCGATCGTCAGCCTGGTTACCCCATCACGATGGCTTACCCGGTTTTCCACAGCTTCCCGGCAAGAAAACACCGATAACGACACCAACAGAAATACGATTGAACTTTTCATCCTTATACATCCTCCTCCATCAACCGATGAAAAAACAAAACCGGATTATCCTCCTCTCCGATTTTATCTCCATCGGGTAAATTAATATTGAACCTTTTCATAAAATCCTTCACCAACATTGCCGGAGCCCAGAAAACCAATTCATTACGACAAAATCCCGATGGGTTGAAGATAAAGGGAAAATCCGGATCGATTTTATCTCCGAATCTCACTACTTTTACTTTGCCGGAATCCAAATCCACTTTCGCAATATTCTCTCTGATCCCCCTGCCGTCGTAAAAAGCAGTGTATACCACCGTCAGAATATTTTTCGAAAGACTGACGTGCCCGATGCGGTGAAACATTTCTTTGTTTTGATATTGTCTCATCAGTTCCGACCAATCCTGCGATTTATAATCGTGTGGAAATTTATTTAATAAATGAAAATCAAACACAAGAAAGGGAACTTTCCCCTCCTCAGTCATCCGGTATATTGTGGGATCAAATTGTTCAGTGATCAACAATCCCTCTTTACTCCAATGGAAAGGAGAACCCTGAAAATCATAATCCTGAGCTTTTTCAAAACTGTCCCGCTTTTCTTTTATCCGGTCGGTCCGGTAATCGAACAACGTAAAATTATATCCCTTCCGGCCCGAGTACTCCGAGTACAACCACATCAGACTATCATCCACCACTGTAAAATTATTGTAATAGTCGTCCAGAGTATGGACTTCCAACAATTCCCCCTCCCTGGAATAGCCGTATATTTTCCGGTCGGGCCGCGACAAACAGTAAATTACAGCCCGGTACACATTGAAATCCACCATCGATAAATATTCGCCGGAGGCACGCCCCTGCTTGCTAATCTTTCCCTGGTATTTTCCCTGCAGGTCAAAAATAATTACTTCCTGCTGTTTAGTATCTAAAAGATAGATATTGTTGCTATCCGTCTGTATTTTCCCTATTTTACCGATCAGATTGTCCTTTGTCGTTTCCAAAGCAACGCTTCTGTACGTTTTAAAAAAAGCGGTCATATCGGCCTGCTCCCGGATATCGATCTCGATCGGCCCGTTCTCCGCATCCGGCTGCACGCGACATGCGTTCAAAAAGAGAATCGACAACAAGATGAGGAAATTCACTTTCATAACCTATCGTTCTAATTGTAAATAGCAAAAATGCAGGCCCGCACCTTAAGATCACAAAGCATAAATAACAATAAAAGGATTGTCGCTTTCCCGGATATCCGGAAATAAGGCTTTCATCCGCCCGATCTGCCGGGGATATTCTTTTTCAAAATCGTTGAATTCGTCGCCTTCGCAACATCTTTTCACGTCTCTCGCCGGGATCGCAGTGATCAGGTGTTTCTCGTCCAGGCTCACGATCCTCCCGAAAGGGATAAAATACCGATCCGTATAAGTCGACAGCGCACATACATTTATTTTCCCCGTAGATTTTTCATAAACAACCAGTTTGGTTTGCCCCTTAAAAACAATCTCCGCCAATAAAAAATCGTCCGTTTCCTGAAAGCGGTATATCCGGTCAACAAACTCTCTTCCGCTGTTCAACAACTCTTTTCTTTCCTCATATCCGATATCCGCTCCCGGCCATCGGTATTTACCGAAATCATAATACCAGGGGCTAGAAATCCCATCCGGAGACAGCAAACGGACTTGAAAATCCATCGGCATCACATGATAAATCTTATTCCCACAAACGGATAGGGACCGTCCATCCCGGAATCCACTGCTTTCCCAAGCAGGATCGATTTCGAGATACCCGTTTACAATCGCGTTATTACTATCGAGCAACCATACGTTATAGGGTTGTTGCTTATCCTCTATATAATTTTCGGAATACCCGACCCTCATCCCGCCGGCACCCACCATTTCCGCGAAAGATTTCGGCAGCTTGTCTACTTTCAACAGTTTTTCCCCCTTAAGGTCGTACACAAACATCTTTCTATCTACTCTTGAAATGAAATTCAAGGTTTGCCGGACCGGGTCCACCCACATCGTCCGCAACTGCATATACTCGTCGCCGGCCCGTCCGCTGCGGTCGATTTTATTTACAAAGTTACCCTCGGTGTCGAAGATAAAAATCGTTTTACTCTTATAGTAATCCGCCACATACAAATACCGGTCATAAACCACCACCTGGTCGATATTCCCGATCAAAACTTCATCCGAGGTATGAAGCTCGATCAGATCGCACCCCCGGATCAATCCTACCTCGTGAATGCTTACCTCTTGGGCATCCAAATCGGCTTTCAGGGTGGACAACCGCGAACATCACCACTGTCCTTACTTTTACATTGACCGAAAACAAAGACCAAACAGGCAATGCTCAATGCCATCCTCCATGTCGTCCGCGGCCAGGTTTTCATAAAGCGTATTTTCATCCGATTCAATTTTAACCTATTTTTTCAAAGATAAAATCTTTTTTCAACCCGGCCAAACAACAACCGTAATTTGTCTTATTTTACGATATCGTGGTAAAGAAACTTTTGCTCCCCATCGCTCAGGACGAAAGGCAATTCTTCTTTCCCGGAAGAATAATTCCGGAGCCAGAGCAAAGCCCCCTGGGGCACGCGGGGAAATTCCAGATATTCGTAGCGTGCCACCGTCAAGCCGCAACTTTGCCAGCCGTCATTCCAGCAGAAAAGCTCATACTCATCGCCCCTACGGATGCCATTGTCTGCGTTTTTAGGAGCAAAGCGGAAACGGGAAACCACCTGGGGTTCTTTCAGGCGCAGAAATACCGTCGGATAAGCGGAAGGGGCGGTTTGCATATTGCCGTCGAACTCCGCTTTCCACTTCATCTTATCCCACGAAGGGGCATCCAGCAATTTCACCCAGCGCGAAACGGAGCCGCCTTCTTTCTTCTGCTCCGGAGAAAGCACGGCAGGGGGTGTTGCAGGCAGCACATTGGGGTATCCCCAGGCCGTATCGGCAAGAAACTCCAGCCAGGAAACATTGGCATGAGGATATTCCTCAGGGGCTTTGAACCGATAATAGCGGTAAGCCTGTGGACGGGAGACCACAAAATCCTGAAGAAAAGGGCCGGGCGGCTCGGTGATGGTATACAGCAACCGGCTATCCGAAAAGTCCCACTGGTTAGCCCCGCAGAACGTTGCACCGACCAACTTTTCCGCCAACTCTATCATATTCGGTTTCCGGGGAAATTTCCGGGTAAGGACAACCGGACGGCAATCGGCGGTATCCGAATGAAAGTAATGCAAGCGGTACCCCAGAGTGGACAAAGAGTCCTTTTGCAGCCAAAAGGGATCGCCGAATGTTTTGAGTTCCTTTCCGGCATAAAACACCGGGAAGTACAGCCTATCGGGCATCACATTGGCGAAAGCCGCTTCGCACCGGATGGAATCGATCGTTCCCCAGGTAACGGGCGCCAGGTCCCTGCGATTCTGAAAAGCTGCCAGATAGGCCAGTCTGTTGGGGGTCTTCTCGCGGAAAGGCAAACGGACTTCAAAAACCTCCGCCCTTTCGGAAGTCACCTCCCGTATGCAAGGCGATGCGAACAAAGGAGGCAAAACCTCTTCCTCACTGCGAAGGAAATAAGGAGAATCCGGTTGCGCCCCATAATACAGACGGTAAATATTCATCGGCTCCCCCATCACCCATTTCCCCTGCCCCGGCAAGGACGACTCGGGATTAAAAGTCTGCCACACCCCGCAACTGTCGGGCGTGATGCAGTAATAATGCCGGCCCGAAAATTCGCGGTAAGCATCGCAAAATTCAATCTGAACGGGAATCCCGCAAGCCCTGAGGATAGTACACCCGTAATTGGCAATTTCGGCACATTCTTGCCCATGAAAAAAGAGACCGTATATACCGGTACGGTCCATTAATTTCTGACCCATAAAATTGCGCACTTCCCCGATCCGGCGGTTGTAGCGGACAATGCGCGAGCGCAGGTCGGCAGCCGTGTCATAATTCACATATTTACCGAACCATTCCTGAAGACGGTGGCCCGGATACAAATGGGAATAATTACGTATCCCCCGGTAGGGCAGCACCGTTTCGCAAAATTCTCCGAAAGGCATTCCCTTCAGGAAAGGAGACGTTTCCCATTGATAGAAAGCATTGTCGATATGTCCGATTAGGAATTTACTACTGACCGCCTCCCAGTCGGGTACCATGCCCAGTTGTACTTTCGGTTCCACGAAAGGGACCCTCCGGATGGAATCCGCAAGCCATTTATAACGTTTTTTCAACTCCTTCCCACATTTCGCCAGGGAATCCAGGCTTCCTCCCTTTTCTTCCCATATCGCATAGAATGCAGAATCCGCCTGCCGGCAAAAAATATCCATCCGGCTGTCCATGCCGCCTGCCCGATCGCGGCTAAGATGCCAGCGCATATTCCCGATCAGAAAACAAGCGGCCCGGAATTTTAAAGAATCGCGGTCACGCCATCCATAATGAACCAACACTTTCTTTAGCTCTCCCTTATTCCTGCCCGCCATTTGCAGGGTTTCATCCACTTCACCGGGTATCGCCCGGCAAGCAACGCAGCAGATGATCGATATCCCGATAATACAAGCCTTCATGCTGAAATTTTTAGTCCGTAAAAATAAAAAATCTCCGGAAGAGCAATCCCTTCCGAACATTTCAAAAAGTATAACATTTTTATACACTCCGAAGGCCTCACTTCAATTTATATTTTACCAGTACATAATCGCCGTTTTCTAAACTTTCTTCTATCGCTTCGGGAGCTCTTTGCATCCCCCGTTTCACCTGATATTCGTACACTCCTTCAGTCATAACCGAAATAATCGAACCGTTTTCCTCCCCAAGGGGTGGAAACAGTGTATACTTTGCTCCTTCGGTATTGCTATACGTTTTTCGTTCCTTAATATCATAAAGATATACATGATCTTTTTCAAAATTACAATATCTCCCCACCAAGTAACGGTTAATCAGGATAGGGGTATTGGTTAAATACCTATAATTCCAATCTTCTTCATATGTTTTCCTTTTCGAAACAGGTATCCTATTTTTCCCGAAATCAAAAACATATCTATCGATAAGTTCCGGTTGCTTCTTATCAAAAACATAAACGGTATCCGAAAACAACGAATGATAAATAACCAGACTATCGGTATCTACAAAATAACTTCGCTGCGAAAGATCGATGCAATCGTTTTTATCGAGGGGAAAAAGTTGCTGCTTTACCGAAAATTCATGGTCGGTAATAGTCACCTTATTCAGCCCGGTATTTATACTTGCCCCTTCATTTTGATGCCATGAAAAAATAAAATCACCGTTCCGGAAAGCTGCCATGTCAAAAGCAATAAAAGGAATCTCCTTTTGTTTTACAAACTTACCCTCCATATCGTATATCATAATGGTATTCATTTCGTTGGTGATCAAGTAAATATACTGATCGTCAACAGTGAAATTGCGGATTCTCCAATATTCTCCCGGCGCCCTGCCCTTACGCCCTACCCGAAATAAAAACCGCCCTTCCAAATTAAACACAAGTACCTGGTTTTGCGCAAAACAATCAAAAATATAATATCTGCCATTTTTTACTAAAAACTTATCTATCGCCTTAAACAAGCCCTCGTCATGAGTTTCCAGCGTCACATATTCCACGCTGTCGATAAATAAACCGACAGATTTTTTCTCCTCGAACGTCCAGGCACAATTATGGATATTTCCGGATTGTTTCACACTTTGCCGGTTATCCTTACAGGCAGAAAATGCCAATATCAAAAAAAGTACACCAACTAATTTCATAAATAAACAATCTCTTTCAACCGATAATCAAAGTTCCATTTCCAACACGGATTCCTCATGCGGATTATGATACCTTTTTAAACTTTCAGGATTTTATCCCTCAAAGATAAGGCAAAGAAATAATAAAATTAACTTATCCCATTTTCATTTATAAAGTTACTGTCTGATCGTCGAAGAGGCGAAAGCGGCTTATACAATTTCTCATGTACTATAAAGAAGGGAAGAATTTATAGGGAATAAACATAGAAATAACATCTAATATAAGGTAGTGAATATGGAGAATTTCCCCATCATAAACATATTAGTAAGTGGAAAAGCTGTATATTTGTAAGAGTAAAGACGAGGATATGATCAAGACTATTTCCATAGAAAATTACAAATCTGTATTAAAACTAGACCTGGAGTTAGGAAGAATAAATGTTTTTATCGGAGCAAATGGTTCGGGGAAATCGAATATACTTGAAGCTATTGCGATGGTAAGCGCTCAGGAAGAAACAGGCAAAGTCTATATTGAAACTCTTATCGGGATAGGTGTGAGGGTGGCAAAGCCGACCTTAACAGTCAGTTCTTTTTTGGGAAAAGTGCTTGCATCCTCTATAAAATTTCAAGTAAAGATAGAAGAAAAAGATAAAATAGTACCTTATAGTTATTCCTTTTGTAGCACAAATGCCGATGATATTTATTCGGAATGGTCAGAGGAGAGCAGAATGAATTTATCCGGGCAATCAGCAATAAAGGAACTTGAAATAATTAGAGAATCTTTACAACGACTTAGGCAGAATATAAAGGATATGCAGGAACAATTAGCTGTATTAAAGGATTTGTATTCTAAATACAATGATAGAGATACTAAAACAGATGATTTGTTTTTAGCCAGCAGAATACTAAGAAGTTATCTTATTTACAGTCCCAACATTTCTGCTTTACGCGGTCTCTCAAACGAAAGTAAAAAAACACCTTTAGGAATTAACGGCGAGGGATTGGATGTATTATTTTCATCTTTTTCTGAAGAACAGAAAAAAGAGTTACTTTTAGATTGTCATATCGATTGGCTGGATGCTGTCTTGATAGATAACAAGGAAGAATATAAAAACTTAGGGTATAAGTTAGGGCGTAGTATATCCAATTTATTTTTCGTAGACAAATATATGCAAAAAAAGAATAATGTATTTTCAGCCGAAAATGCTAACGAAGGTGCATTGTTTATACTTTTTTATCTTGCCTTGTTTATCAGTGATAAGACTCCGTCTTTTTTTGCTATAGATAACGTTGAATGCGGCTTAAACCCTCGTTTATGTCGCTACTTGATGAAGACTTTGGCAGAATTATCCAAGAAAAATAATAAGCAGGCTTTAATCACTACCCACAATCCGGCAATATTAGACGGTTTAAATTTGCATGACGATGAACAACGTTTGTTTGTGGTATCGCGCAATGATGAAGGACAAACAAAGGTGGAACGGATTAAATTGAAACCCCAAGGACAAGAAAATATCAAGTTGTCTGATTTGTGGATAAGCGGACAGTTAGGTGGAATCCCTGAAATGTTTTAATAATGAAAATCGGAATTATTGCAGAAGGACGTTCTGATATTCGTGTAATAGAACGAATATTGAAAGGATGTGCAGGAATAGATAGTTCCGATGTCATACACCTACGCCCAGAGGACCAATTCGATGAAACTTCATTGGCTGAAATGGATGAAAAGCAATTCAGTTCGTGGACGTGTGTCCGGGAAGAATGCCGTACTCAGGGAAGAATCGACAGTTTCATTCATAGTCCTGTTGAAGAGGAACGTTTCGTTATCATCCAAATGGATAGTGCGGAAAGAGGGGAATACGGTGTGCCTGAACCTAACCGGAGTCATATAGGGGACTGGAAAGAATATAGCCGGCAAGTAAGGAAAAATATTATCGGCAAAATCCTGGAATGGACTGAAAACAAATTTGGAGACCGGTTGTTATACGCTATATGTGTGGAGGAATTAGATGCCTGGCTAATTCCTTTATACGATTCGAATCTTCCTGAAACAGCTCAAAAAGCAGATGCTAAAAAGCATTTATGGGACCAATGTATTTCTGCTTTAAAGCCCAAAGAAAAACGTGCGATTACTTCCCATCCCAGACTTTCCGATCGTTATCATAAATTGGCTGAAGGATTGAAGAAACCGAAAACGCTCAAACAGTGTACCAGTCGTAATGAAAGCTTGAAGTTATTTTGCGATTCATTAGAGATTTTACGAAATTAAGCGACGGGGTGAGAATCGGACAAATAATGTCCGATTCTCTATTCCCTTCCGCTTTTTTGAGAAGTTATCGATCCTATTTCCGATAATTTGTTCTCTATTCGCTTCCGTTCGTCGGTGCCGACCGTCGACAGACGGAGCAACGGAATCCCGTATAATGCCAATATCCGATTTTTTCTTTGATCGCGCTCCGATTGTTCGGTCCCTTCTTTATGGAACTCATAGCCATCTGTTTCTATGGCAAGCACCGGTTGTTTGCCGACACGATTATAAAGTAAAAAATCGAGATGCGTTGCCGCATTGGAAACATAACGGCGATCCTCCTCATCGAGCAATGAGAAATCGCGGAGCAACTGCCGCAACGGTTGGTGGCATATGATGCCCAGATGAGCAAAGTCAGGATTATCCGTAATCATATCCTCCAACAACGCATAGGTCAGGTTCTCGGAATCGTACTCGGAAATTCGCTGATGATTTTTCAAAAAAGCCATTCGTGCTTCGGCATATTGCTTATACAGCAAATCGAAAACCGAACAGATCTTACTATCCGAAACCGTACAATTATTGTATTCGATATATGCAAGCAGATCTGAAATATTACAATCTTTCGGCTGATCGTTCCCTGAAACCACCAGGCAGAATTGCCGTTTGGCCCGAGAGATGGCAACATTCAGCAGGTTTGCATCGTCCGAAAATTTCGTAATCGTATCGTCCACGGTGGACAGGACAATCGCATCTTTCTCGCGTCCTTGAAATTTATGCACCGTGGCTACATCGATATGCTCACCCAGCAATTTATTCAGCGCATCGACCTGGCTATTGTAAGGTGCGATAACGCCGATTTCGTTCATTTCGCATTGCAAAGTCGGTATTACCTCCCGGGTAATTACCTCTATCTCCCGTGGATTCATTTTACCACGAGAATGATTGCCGGCGACGGTGCGTTTAGCGGAAATCACATCCGCTTCCCCCTTATCTTCTGTCATAATGATAAGGCGACCACCATAAAATTTTTGATTGCAGAAGCTGATGATTTTGGGATGACAGCGATAATGTTCACGAAGCAGCGTTTGAGATGCTGCGGGCAATACAAGACACATCGACTGCAAAAAGCTATTTTCCAAACAATTATAACGAGAATCTATCGACCATTTCATTCCGATCGACTGCAATTTCAGCCGATCTTCCCCGGTAATCACATTCGGCAACTGCTTAGAATCGCCGACAATCACCGCATTCCGGGCACACATCAATGCCAGCGCTCCTGTTTCGACGGAAACTTGCGATGCTTCATCCATGATCACATAGTCGAGGACGACATCTGATTGGAAATTCAGGCGTGACGAGAAAGTGGTACTCAAAATAACCGGAAATTCTTCGATAAATTTTTCTGTAAAACACCTGAATACCGATCGCTTGTGCTTCTCGCCGAACCGATGATAAAGCACGTTGCGCAGATAAGTCATGGAATCTGCTTGCAGTTGTTCCCTCATCCGTTTTGCATCCTGAACGGCAAGCGTATTTTTGAGTTTTTCCATTTCATCGGTCAATTCGTCATGCCTTGACCGATAAAAATTGTATTGGATAACAGAAATCAGTTCCAGAATGTTTTGTTGCGAAGCCCGGAGACCGACACCGCCGAAAAACCTACGGATTTTGCGTTTCAGCAGATATGCCTTCATAGCATAGATGACCCTGGAAAACCAGCTCTTTTGCATTTGCTCATGCTCAGCATATAATTGCAACTCATTCCAAAAAGCCATTAACTGTTTAGAGGAGAGTTGTCCGCGTAAAAAAATTGCAGAACTAAATACATTTTCTTGCTCAAAATGTATTCTCTCAACCTCAAGTGCGCTTAACTCTTGTTGGACAAGCGCAAGCCGTTCCTGCCGGGCAAATATATCCTGCAATGCCTTTGCTTGTGAATCAATGCCTTTAAAAAAGTCAGCGGCGTCGGCTTTTACCGAATGCCACGAGTCCATATCGGCAGGGATCCTTTTCTTAGTTTCCTGCATCGCAAGGAATGTATCTTTGTTTTCTCTACTCCCCAATAAAGCAGTGATAAAACCCATCCCGTATTTTTCCAGTTTCTCCTCTACATTAGCTATGGCGGAATTGTTATTGGATACGACAAGGACAGTTTTGCCTTGCGCAATGAGGTTAGCCACGATATTGAGAATCGTTTGTGTCTTGCCTGTACCCGGAGGCCCTTGAATAATGCTTATTTGATGCCCGAAAGCAGCCTGGACTGCCCTTTGTTGGCTAGCATTACAACCGAAAGGATAGATCAGCGAAGGCGCAACCATCTCCCGCACCCCGAACCGCTCCGGATTCAGGTAAGGTGCAATGGCCCGATCCTCGCTTAGGAAACCGATACTTCGATATTGTATCAGCAGCAGAGACGTCCCATCGTCAGCCTGCAAAGAATCGACTGCGGCAACATTTTTCAGATATGCGAAAACGTCCTTTGACTGCTTATCTTCCAAACACGAATGTACCCATGTTATTTCCGAGCCCAAATAAGTGGAATGAGCGCCATTCTCATACTCGACATACCAATATTTTTTATAGCCGCATGAAAACACTGCAATAAACGACAGCAAATTAAGCTTACAGCCCTTATGATAAACACAACACTGTTGCGGATCGAACAACACAGGATTCCTCAGCCACACCACTCTGTGACGGCCATAGGAAAATACCTTCGAAGGATTGGTTCGGTAAACGATATCGTAGCCGCTACCATTCTTACCACACTGACAACTATGAATCCGGGCGGTCTTCACCTGCCCGTCTATGATAATCATATTTTCGCGTTCGTTAAGCATAGCAGCACATTTTTTTCCGAGTTGATTACGCTTCTCTCGCTTATTGCCTGCGTTCCACACGACCTAAAAGCCCCCGCCAGAGGGAATACAGTCATCACGATAAGCCGCAATCCTTACCCCGGACAGCAAAAAAACAGTCTATATGTTTTAGATTTTCTTTAATTTACATTTAAACAACACAGGGTTATCTTCATCCTGAAGCGATTCTGTCACACTCCGCAATTTTTCCCTATCCTCTTCCTTCAGGAAAGGATTCCGGCTCACGATATACTGCCAAGCTTCCTTCAGAGATAAGGCATCATACATAAAAATGAAATCATCCTGATCGGTAACGGTATAATTAAGGGCCCTTAAATTGCCCCAATTCTTCAGGAGTAAGGATTCAGCAATTACGCTCTCTTCTTTTGCTTTGAAATAAATAAATTCCTGTATCTTCTTCCCTTCCCCGAAATATCCCAAAATATAATCTCTGGAAACGCATACCTTTTCCAGCCCCACGATATAGCCCTGGTCTATCGATGTCTTTAAGATTTCCGTTCCCGTTTGGTTCAATAAAGATTCAGGGATTTTATTATGCACAAAGTTCACTGCATATTCCGGACAAACGGTATTGGAAAAAACTTTGTATATCGTATCGATGCGGGGATAGATAAGATAAACGGTATCTCTGTATTTACTGATGTATTTATTTAATTTCCAATGCTGATTTTTCTGATCGATCCCCGGTTCGTAGGGAAGGTAATACTTTCGGCTCCCATCTGTTGGGTTGAGCCGAATCAAATTATAGTCGTTGGAATAGCCGGTTACAAAGTAAAAACGATCGTCCAATTCAAAGAATTCATTAAAATAAATGGGAGGATCCAGATAAAACTCATGCTGTTTCCCTCCGTCCAAAGGGAAAACCACTATTTTATCCTGCAGCCTGTCTTGTATGTACAACGAATCGCCCTTTACAAAATAATCGCCTAAATCGATATATTCCCCGGGACCCCGTCCGACTACTCCGAACGATTTTAGATATTTGCCATTCCAGTCGAACATAAACACTTTTTTTAAGGTCTTATCCGATATGAAGATCCGGTCCTCAGTAAAGAAGGCATTGCCGTCCGCCCGAAACAAGCAGTCAGAAGCAGTTTCCAGTTTTATGACCTCGATATTTTGCTCCAGCAAGGGCGATATATCATATCCCCACTTGCTTTGGGAACTGTCCAGAATGATTTTTTGAATAGAGCCGGAGGCGTCCTTGTCCGAGGCACTTTTACACCCGGACAGGATAAGCACGAGCAGAAAGTAAAAACTCCTTTTAACCGATAAACCGGAATTCCATTTACACCACGACTTCATGATTCACTACCCTTTACGCATTCTTTAAACTTTTTTTCATATTCCTTGCTGAAACAAAAATAAAGATAAAAAACGAAAATAAGGGCAACGAAACGCAAGAAGTTATCCATAAGCCGTTTAAAGGATAAACGGATCGAAACCCCGTCAACAAGGCCATAGACCACCTGCGTCGACGAGGCTTTTCCGCAAAACTTTTTGCTAAATCCTTACTATTCAGACTTCATCTTTGAAAGTAAAAACAATAAGCATCGGATTATCTTCTTCCATGTTAAAGTTGCAGACAGCTTCAATCATCTCCGAAGGATAACTTTTTCTGTTTTTTTCATTCAGATTTTCTCTAAAGGCTGCAATGGAATTCCTATCCCAGACAGCAAATACCGTATTATGATGAATGGATTTAAAAAGCTTTAGATCAGGAGCGAAATTGGAATAGTTGTCGATACGCACCCCTTTCAGCAGCTTTTTATCCCATAATAAAGCCTTTACCCTGCTTTTATCTGTCATAAAATCTGCCAACAAGAATCTATTGTTCTCAAATAAATTCAAAAAACCTGTATTATAGATATTCTCCCGGATCAAATCCTGTCTGACTTTATAATAATCTCCTTTCCTTTCTTCTAACCGGAGCCCCAACAGGCGGTCATCTATTTCTTTTTTATGCCTGATTTCCAGACAAAGCTCGGTTTGTCCCTGTTTTCTTCGATACAAATTATTAGAAAATAATTTATTATAAGTCACTTGTCCTTCAGCGACTACATAAGGCTGGTTAGAAAAAACAGATGAAAAATATTCCGAAGAAGTATAGGGATATTCGACCACTTCCAAAGAATGATCGTAATCATGAATATCGATTACTGAAAACATATTATTATTCTTCCAGTTGGTACTATGATAACAAAATATTTTAGTGCTATCCAACATGCTACACTTAACGACGAAACCCAAATCCTCATTTTTATGCTTCACCTCTTTGATATAGCTGCCATCGATACCATATGTTTTAACGGCCATATTTACAGGATCGAACAAATTTACGGTACTATCCCAGGCATTCATATAAAATCCCGCTAATGCACCGTACTCATGTGGTGCGCGCCCTTTTTTCCCTATAGTTCCTAAAAAGTTACCCTTGTCGCTAAAATACATCAACTTCTCTGCCGACGCATCCCAGATATAAATTTTATCTTCAAACACTTCCAATTGGGTAATATCGGCAATTAAAGCATCGGCATTAGTTTCCAATACGATAAGGCTACATGTATCGAAATAATCCGGATCCCCATATTCGATTGCATCGACTTCCACCAGATCGTCATAATAAATGACATTTCCTTCAAAACCAGACTTCTTAGAAGAGCAGAAGCAACAGATTACCAAAATAACACTCAGCAACAGAAATTTTTTCACTTTTTTCATAAACTTCGGTTCAATCTATCCAGAAACGTTTTATTCATCCAATAACTTATAGGCCACAAAAGGAGCCTCCCCATCAGGAGTGACTCCTATGAAACAATCTTTTGCATAATCCAGATATTTTACAAAACGATCTAACTTATACTTTTTGACCGGATTCCCATCCCAGTCATATTCTTCGACATAAGTAGAAATTCCACAGTCATCGGCAATTTCTTTTCCTGCTTTTCCCACATAGTAAAGATATATACTGTTTTCAGTAGTCATAACGCCAAAATAATAAGTAATGCTATTAGCATAATCCAATCTATGCCCTCTCAAGACAGGATAACCCGCAGGGTCGAAAGTATTCATGCTTTTCAACTCACCGGCTGAAGACAATATATCGAACCTTCTCAGATACTGATAGACATAAACTATATCTCCCGTAATCGGGTTAGCCTGCATAAAACCACTATATGCCTGGGGATCTTTTAGAGAAACGCTTAAGTCAGGAAAATCATACAATACGACTTCGGAACTTTTTTTATGTTTTACAATCAGGTTCTCACTCTTATTTATTATATTCAGGATCAAACAAGAATCAGGCAAATATACTATATCCTGAGCATTATCGCATAGACAAGCGTAATCCGGAACGGGATCTATCTTATCATGGAGGACATTCAAAGTATAAAAATTATTTTTTCCGGCATCATAAATCATCAACATGCTATCCGGATAGGTTTTAGCGAAGACAGGCATCAGCCATTCGCCCTCTCCCCTGCCTTTATTGCCGAAGGCCGACAATAGCCGGCAATCAGGCACGGAATATATCATAAAGATAGAATCATCGCGTAAGCTATTTCTTATGATGACCCTGTCTCCCTTTATAGCAAAATCCGTTATGTTGGTGGTTTCAAAGGTCAGCTTGGGAGCGGGAGATAAAACAACGGTTTTATGAAAATCGCTCTCTTTAAGGATTCTATGATGAGAAGCTGTACAAGAAACAAGAATAAGTAACCAGCATAAACCATAGTTTCTTATGTCTTTACACCATGACTTCATGCTTCCAACCCTTTACGCATTCTTTAAACTTTTTTTCATATTCCTTGCGGAAGCAAAAATAAAGATAAAAAACGAAAATAAGGGCAACGAAACGCAAGAAGGAGCGAGACGTTACCCTTTTCACCTTAATATTTCCAGGTCATAGATATTATTTTTCCTGCGATATGTTCTTTTTTCCGGATAAAAGTCAGGGTATTATCCGGATTGACTTCGAATTCGAAGATGCTTCCCTCGCGTTCGTGACCGGGCAAACTGACTCCGACGAACAATTTTACGGCCAACAATTCTGTATCACCCGGAGACCTGGGACTTTCGCCGTATTGCGGCAGCAGGTACAAAGCTGTAATATCGGCCCCTGCTCCGAACTCATCGTACCGACATACGGAATTTCCGTTTCCGGTATCGTAACTATACAGTTCGTTTCCGGCTCCATAAAACATTGCCGAAGTAGTGAAAGAGACGGCGAAGGGTGTCTTTTCGCGCACCGGGAAACCGATTTTTTCTTTCTTCAACGGCCTGAAGCCGGACGGAGACATCAGTACTTCGACAAAGTAATGGTCAATGGAATTT
>CAJKZL010000012.1 GCA_905204385.1 uncultured Odoribacter sp.
ATTTCTTTATCCCGTCGGCGGTTATCAGCTTTGTTACCGTAGCGATGCGAATGACATGCATCACATCCATTGGTATGCTGTCTTCCACATTAGCAAATCCATAGCCTTTGCTATAGATCAGTTTGTCATCCTTCATCAGCGCAAAAGAAGCTCCCTTCAACTCCCAGTTCCGAATGAATTTTTCTATCTGGCGATCGAATTTACGAGATAGTTCCAATTCGGAGTCTTCGTTTGTTATCACCAGATTGTCAGGGAGTACTTGCAAACAATCGGAAGTGTTGTCTAAAGGAAGGGGGGCTGTTTCTTCCGAAGAAGGAAAGAAGATGTTCGCCAGGCTTAACTCCCAGGGGTTCCACCAAATCAACAGGCCCAGAATAATAGTATATATCAGGTATTTCATGCCCAATTTTCAGTAATATAAAATACAAAAATAAAGAATGAAGTGCTGAACAGGCTTGAAAGCACCTCATTCTTGCGTTTATTTTGCAATATTATAAAAAAAAAGGCTGACGGAGAAATATTAAAATTCAAATCTTCTTAAAAGATGATAAAACCGAACTTATTCCAGCAAAGCAAAATAATGTTCCATCAATCGCCTCATCAGAGGATTATGGGTAGAGTATACGGTTTTATCGATGCAATTCAGGGGAAGAATCAAGGGAGACGTGCCGGTCAGAAATGCCGCATCGAATTGCCCGATCTCTTTCAGCGCTATTCTTTGTTCAAGGAGGGAAATACCTTGTTCGTTACAAATGTCAAACACTCTTTTTCGGCTTGTACCGGGCAAAACATAAGCAGAAGGACTGGTATACAACGTCTGTCCCTGAACGAAAAATACGTTCGAACGAGAACCCTCGGTGATATATCCTTCTTTATCCACCAGCAAGATTTCGTATACCCGGTGGGTTTCCATAAGCCGGTTGGAGAGGGTGCGAAGATTCTGGTTAACATACTTCACTTCAGGATTTTCGCGCATCATTCGATAAGTCATGGCCGGAACCCCCTGCTCATAATCGGTTTCGGTGGGATAATGGTGGGGGATCTGAAACAGGTACTCGTCGGTCCCACTGTCCGTAAAATGCAGCACGTATTTTACGTTTCCTTCAGCGATGTGTTCCATAGCAATAAGCCGCCTTAACTTATCCGGTATGTTTAAACTTTCGACCTGAATGCCGATGTTTGATTTATGGAGTGAATTACCAAGGCGCAACAAATTGTCGTTCAAAAATATAGGATGACTATTAAAAACGCGTATCACCTCATAAATACTTAGGCCCTCTGCAAACATCCGTTCGTTGAAATCTGCCTTATCCACCAATCGATTATTCAGCAAAATCATATATTTCTCTCCTTAAAGTTATCGTTTTCATAGGTTTTACAAAATTATAAAAAAGGCTGTTCCGAATCTCAATAATATCCTTTAATTTTGGCGATATCTATGGAAGCAGAACAAATCAAACAAATTGAATTATTTTTGGATGAAGTCATAGTCCGGGAATTGGGAAAGGTGCAACAAGCCGGGCTTTCCTATATGCAATTTGTATTAATGGGGCAGGCGATAGAGGTGTTGGGTAGTTTTCTGGACCAGAAGCCCATGAAGGCGAAAGGTCAGTCTGCCCGTCGGTTCACGAATGGGGTCAACCGCTTGTTCGGAGGTCGTTATCGTTTGTTGAACGATAATTATTTTCTATATGATAAACTACGCAACCAAATGACCCATACCTTTATTCCGGGAAATGATCTTTTGCTGGTCAGCAGGCATGAACCGGAAGCCGGTTACCGGCATCTGGAATATCATGCAGGCAAATTGGTTTTAATCGGTGAAGTATTTTATCAGGATATTTGCCGGGCTTGCAGCTATTTGGTAAATGATTTAAAAGAAGGAAAGATAAAACCGAAGAATATTGCATTTGAATATGATGGAGAATAAGAGAATTGTTTTGATCGGTGCGGGAAATGTAGCCCATCATTTAGCTCCGGCCTTATTGAAAGCGGGAGCGAATCTTTGCCAGATTTATAGCCGGAGCATGGAATCCGCCCGTGATCTGGGAAGAAAAACAGGCATTACTTATACTGCGGATACCTTTGCCGTTTATCCGGACTGCGACATTTATATCTTTTGTGTCAGCGACGATGCCTTGCCGGCATTATGCAAAAATATCCGCATTCATAAAGAGGCTTTGCTCCTGCATACTTCGGGCAGCCTTCCCATGGATATTTTCAAGCCTTATACATCCCGCTACGGGGTTTTGTATCCTTTGCAAACTTTTACTAAGAAACGGGATCTGGATTTCAGGGAAATCCCTTTATGTATAGAAGCTGCCACTCCCGATCTTTTAAAAGAGGTCAGGGAAATCGGCCTAATGATCTCTTCGCGCGTAGAAGAGATCTCGTCCGAAAAACGGAAAGCCTTGCATATGGCAGCTGTTTTTGCTAATAATTTCGTCAACCACTTGTATGGAATTGCCGGAAATATTCTGGAGAAAGAAGATTTGGATTTCAGCCTGCTCCGGCCTTTGATTTTTGAAACGGCGCACAAGGTGATGCTTATGAATCCGGAGCATGCTCAAACGGGACCGGCCCGAAGAGGAGACGAGAGCATCCTTGGAATGCACAAAGCGATGTTGAAACATGACCGCAAATTATTAAATTTGTACACTTTACTTTCCGACTCTATCCGGGAAACCGTTCAGAAAGGCGTAGAAGGAAAATCGGAAACTGAAAATAAACCTTTAATGTTATCACTTTGGTAAAAAAATATGGGATTTTTTAAAGACGAATTGAAAAAGGTAAGGGCCTTCGTGTTCGACATAGACGGAGTGTTATCCCGCCAGACCCAGAACATCACTGCGGACGGAGAATTAATCCGCACTTCGTGTACGAAAGACGGCTATGCGTTGATGTATGCTATCCGGAAAGGATATGTTATTGCCATTATCTCGGGAGGAGGCGCCCCAGGCGTCCGGGAACGTCTGGAAAAACTAGGCATAATGCCGGAAAACATCTATCTCAAGGTAGCCAATAAAGTGGAAGCTTTGGAAGAGGTCATGCACAACTACCGGCTTGCACCCGAGGAAGTGATGTATATGGGGGACGATATTCCTGATTATGTAGTTATGAACCGGGTGGGATTGCCGGTTTGCCCTTCGGATGCTTGCGAGGAAATCAAATCGGTTGCCCAGTATATTTCCGACATCAAAGGCGGAGAAGGCTGTGTACGGGACGTGATTTCCCAGGTTTTAAAAGCAAAAGGCGACTGGATGGACACTGGCTGCTATGTCAGAAGCATGTAAAGACAAATCGATATGTGGGGCCTTTTACGATTGATAAGAATCAGGACGATTGCTTTTGCAGCACTAACTCTGTATGCCATGCGGTATATGGTGATACAACCTATGCTGGAACTGAATGGGTTCAGCCTTCAAATGACAAACTGGGCATTCGGCTTACTGGTGCTAGCCATCTGTTGCCTGATCTCAGGTGCTTATGTCATCAATGATTATTTCGATACGAAGTCGGACCGTATTTCCGGAGTCAAAGAAGTAGTGGCAGGAAAAACGATCAGCCGAAGGATGGCAATCACCATGCATACGATCTTAAATATCCTCGCTATAGGCATTTCCTTCTTTTTGGGATTTGCCTGCGGAGTTTGGAAGATCGGGATATTATTTTTGCTGGTTTCAGGCATTTTGTGGTTTTACTCTTGTTGCTACAAAAAATATTTCATTCTGGGTAATGTGTTGGTAGGCTTTCTGGCTGCACTTATTCCGGTGAGTGCTTTGATTTACGAAATACCTTTATTAAATATGGCCTATGCTGCCATTTTATTGGAAACGGATACTAATTTTTTGTACATGTTTACCTGGGTATTTGCTTTTTCCTGGTTTTTGTTTTTGAATATCCTGATGTACGAAATCAATAAGGATATCTATACCGTTGAAGGCGACCGGGAGAACGGGAGCCGGACCATACCTGTAAAGCTAGGCATCCGGTCAGCCCGGAGAATCATTATGGCCTTGTCTCTTCTTGCTATTGTCTCATCTATAACATTGTATTGCCTTGAATTTACCGCTTCACTGGCCATTCTGGTCTATACCCTCGCAGCCATCGTATTGCCCTATGTCATTTATATGGTGGTTATTCAGGGAGACCAGCGGGAAATACAATTGCGACTGATCCGTGCCATCATGGTGTTGTGTATAGGAGTGAGCGTTTTTTTCAGGCATTTTTTCCAAATCATTTTTGCGGAATAAAAGATATAACATGAATGAATATAAACTTATACTGGCTTCGGCCTCTCCCAGGCGTCATCAACTCATGTGCGACGCAGGATTCAAATTTGAAGTAAAACTGAAACATACCGACGAAATTTATCCCGGCGATTTGGATCCCGATCGGGTGCCGGAATATCTGGCTTGTCTGAAAGCCGAGGCATTTCAAGGGGAACTTAATCCAGGGGAATTGTTGATAACGGCCGATACTGTTGTCTGCCTCGAAGGAAGGATATTGGGCAAACCCCGGGACCGGTCGCAGGCCATCGAGATGCTGCACCAGTTGTCGGGACGAAAACATACTGTGGTCACAGGGGTGTGCCTGACTTCCCTGGAACGGAAAAAGTCGTTTTCGGCCTATACGGACGTTTTTTTCAAAGAACTTTCCGAGGAAGAGATTACTTGCTATGTGGACAATTGTAAACCTTTCGACAAAGCCGGTGCTTACGGTATACAGGAATGGATCGGCTATATCGGCATCCGGAGAATCGAAGGTTCCTTCTATAATGTCATGGGCTTGCCGGTTCAACAACTTTATGAAGCATTGAAAAATTTTTAACGCTAAATATAATTTCATGAATAAAAAACCGATATTATTCGTTTTGGCAATATTCCTGGGATGGATAAATTGCCGTGCAGATGAAGGCATGTGGATTCCGATGTTATTGCAGAAATACAACATCGAAGAAATGCAAAAGCAGGGTTTCAAACTGACTGCCGAAGATATATATGCCATTAATCAAGCTTCTCTGAAAGATGCTGTTATCGGGCTTGGCAGAGAAGGAAGCCCTTTTTTCCATTTCTGCACCGGTGAAATCATCAGTAATGAAGGTTTGGTGGTCACTAATCATCATTGTTCCTTCGATATGATACAGTCGCATAGCAGTTTGGAACACAATTACCTGAGGGACGGTTTTTGGGCCCGGAGCCGGCAAGAAGAATTGGCCAATCCGGGTATAACAGCGTCGATTCTGGTTCGCATGGAAGATGTGACGGAAAAAATCCATGCAGCGGTAAAACCCGGCATGAGCGCAGAAGAAAAAAGAGCGGAAATCGCAAAAACATGCAGATTGCTGGAAAAAGAAGCGGTAAAGGGAACCCGGTTGATGGCCAACATCAAACCTTATTTTAACGGGAATCAATATTTCATGTCTGTCTTTAAAATCTATAAGGATGTTCGTTTGGTTGGAGCCCCGCCGTCAGCCATCGGTAAGTTCGGAGGCGATACCGACAACTGGATGTGGCCCCGGCATACCGGTGACTTTTCCGTCCTCCGGATATATGCCGGTAAAGACAATGAACCGGCAGCCTATTCTCCGGAAAATAAGCCCTACACACCCTCCACTTTCTTTAAAATATCCGCCAAGGGGGTACGGGAAGGCGACTTTACTTTTGTTTTCGGTTATCCGGGAACTACCAACGAATATCTGACCTCGTATGCAGTAGAGCAAATCCAGGAGGTGGAGAATCCGCATAAAATCGCTATCCGGACGGCCAAGCTGAATGTCATGAATGCTGCAATGGAGTCCGACGAGTTGCTGCGGATCAAATATGCTTCCAAGGCGGCCGGAGTTGCAAATGCCTGGAAAAAATGGCAAGGAGAAGTGAAGGGACTAAAACGATTCAACACTGTGGCCAAGAAGCAAAAAGAAGAAGAGCATTTCAAGGCCTGGGCCCAAGATAAACCCGCTTATCGTGACTTATTGGATAAGTACAGACAATTATATGAAAAAAGAAAAGAACTGATATTGGCCTTATCCTACCTGAATGAAGCCGGGAAAAGAGGAGCGGAAATCGTGGGATGGAGTGCAAAAGTTCATAAGATATTATCCTCGAAGGATTTTGGTGCTGATACCGAAAAGGTCAAAAAACAATTAAAGGAAGTTGCTTCGGCATATTATAAAGACTATGATGCAGCCACCGATCAAAAAATTCTGGTCGAAATGTTGAAATTATACAACCGGAATTTGCCTCAGGAATGGATACCGGAAGAAGTACGGAAAGCGAACCGACAGAAAGGGGAAGAAGCATACGTCGAAGCATTGTTCGGAAAATCCGTTTTGGCAAACGAACAGAAATTTTATCGTTTTGTGGACCAAACGAAATCGAAAACCAAATCACCCAACTGAATCAGATTTGGCTGGAAGGCTTAATGAAAATGCGACCTGAAAAAAACTTTTATGCAGATGCAAACTCTACGTTGAGGGTTGCTTACGGGAAAGTTCAGGGCTATTCGCCTTGCGATGCGGTGTATTATAAACATTACACTACCCTGAACGGGATTATGGAAAAAGACAATCCGGAAATCTACGATTATAATGTACCCCAGAAATTAAGGGAAATTTACCGGAATCGGGACTTCGGTCCTTACATGCAAGACGGGGAAGTTCCGGTGTGCTTTATCGCCACCAACCACACCACCGGAGGAAATTCAGGCAGCCCGGTATTGAATGCCGAAGGACACCTGATCGGTTTGAATTTTGACAGGGCATGGGACGGCGTTATGTCGGACATTCAGTATGATCCGGCTATTTGCCGGAATATATCGGTGGATATCCGTTATGTGCTTTTCATTATAGATAAACTGGCTGATGCCGGACATTTACTGGAGGAGATGGTCATTATTCAGGAATAGGAGGGAAGCCTGTCCTTGATTTTCTTCTCAAGGACAGGCTTTTTCTTACTTCACTCTCTTTTCTACAGCTTCCCAATCTACGATTTTCCAAAAGTTTTCAATGTATTTTGCTCTTGCATTCTGGGTATCCAGATAATAAGCATGTTCCCATACATCCATGGTCAACAGGGGATATTTATCATGTTTCAGTGGATTTTCCGCGTTTTGAGCCGGCCAGATTTCTAATTTCTCCTGTTCTTTTACCAGCCATACCCAACCTGAACCAAACAAAGCCATACCTGCCTGGGTGAATTTTTCTTTGAAATCGGCAAAGCTGCCGAAATTATGGTCGATTAATTCCTGCATCTTAGGCAATGGATTTTCATTTCCGGCTTTATGCAAAGCTTCGAAGTAGAAATAATGGTTGAATACCTGTGCTGCATTATTGAATAATCCGCCCGAAGACTGGCGTACAATTTCATGCAAGGGCAATTCGTCGAACTGAGTGCCTGCTTTTAATTTATTCGTATTGTCGATATAGGCGGCCAAATGTTTTCCATAATGATACTGAATGGTTTTTTCACTGATATAAGGCGCAAGTTCATTTTCTGCATAGGGCAGAGGCTGAAGAACAAACTTATTATCCGTGTCTTTGGCATTTACTTCCTTGCAAGAGAGTAAACCACAATTACATGTTTCTGCATTCATAATTACAATTTTTAAAGTGATTAGAGATTTTACGGCCGTCACCTCAATAGGTTTCAAAACAACGAAGGTGCCGGAGGCTTATCCTTGTATTTATCGGGTAAGGATAAAACCGATTTTTAAAATCTGTATATTATCGATCAAAGCTGAAAGTTGCTGTTGAAGGTCCTGCAACATAGCTTGCTGTGCTTGTTCGGGCATCATATCGAAGCGGGGATTAAATTGCCGGGCAAGCATAGGCAGAATCATTTTTTGAATTTCCGTATTCTCAAAAACGCTCTGGATATATACTTCTCCCAAATAAAGTTTCATTTGACTTTCATCCTCCTCACATCTGAAGCTTATGGCGGGGATCATTCCCGCTTTTTCTCCCAGAAAGGTTTTCATATCCTGCGGATCGAGAGATACTTCGAGATATCGATCATCTCTCCGGAAATGGGCATGCAATTCCAAAGGATATCCTGCAGCAGTCCGGGCTTTAATCCTCAAACTGTCGGGAACATAAAAGTCTATGCCCGTAAAATAATCCTGCATCTTCTCTGCTGCAATTCCGTAAACCCTGTTTTTTACATCTTTGGCAGCCAAACACATCATATTGTTTCCCATTCCAAACCGGATGGTATCTGTCAGGTACTCAAATTCGAAATAAGGCCGGTCATAATTCCAACTGCCTGCTGTTTCATATGTCGTTTCATCGCAGGCAAACATCCCCACTCCCAGAAACAGGATGAGGAAGATATACATCATCTTTTTCATCGTATACGTCATAAAAAATAAAATAATAGACCGGGGTCCGTTTAAAAGAGTTTCAAGGTTAGCGAGGCTCCCAAACGAGCCGGCGAACCGGACTGCCCCATGTCGTTATATTCGCGCAATTTATCTCCCACGGGATTGTTAAGCATATAGGTGAAATAAGCCTTATCCAATATATTTTTACCCCAAATCCTGAAGTCCAGGTATTTTCCGGAAATGCCCAGTTGCATATTCCATGTAAAATAAGGATCTTGTTTCAACGAATTGGCTTCGTCAAAGTACTGGGTACCCAAACCACTGACAGTGGTAGAAGCCATAAAACTGCGAAACCAGGATATTTTCACCGGCTTGTGATACATCAATCCTGTATTCCCGGTAAAATCCGGAGCCATCACGATACGATTCCCTTCATGGGCTTTCACCTGATTATGGTAGTAAGCGGAATGATTGTAGCCTGCCGATAAAATATAAGTCAGCCCCGGAAGAAATTCCCAGCGAAGATCGGCTTCTCCTCCATAACTGTGAGCGTCCCCGGCATTTTTTATGCTTGGTCCCATCATACCCATCACGAAAATCTGCTGGTCTCTCCAGTCGATGAAAAAAGCCGATGCATTGAGATTGAATTTCCGGTTATTGCTCGAATACTTCATCCCTATTTCATAGTTCCAAAGTTCTTCTTCGTCATAACCCAGTTTGGTCATTTGGGAACTCATTTCGTTGACAATAATGTTATAGCCTCCGGCTTTATACCCTTTGGCGATACTCAAATAAAGAGACAACCGCTCATTCCACCGCTGTAAAAAAGAAAACTTAGGCAACCAAGCCTTGAAATCTTTTTCAGGAGTAGCGCTGTGGAAAAGCTTGTAACGGTTGGAACTGCTGAATAAAAGCGAATCGGCATAGTCCAAAGAGCTTTTTTCGTAATCGTAGCGCAAACCGGCCGTCAACGACATCCCCGGCCAGAGTTCTTTCAGGGTAATTTGTCCATAGGCGGCAATGCCCCAGGTTGTCGTATGATTATGATATTTCACTTTATCCAGTAAAATAGGAAGCAAGTAAGCCTTATCCGAACCGAAGGTAGCCAGATATTTATTGGTCGGGTCCTTATAAAATCCGAATACTCCGGTAGTCCAATCCATATGCCTGCCTTCGGCAGATTGAAGGTTGAGTTCTTCCGTTAGCAAATTCTGCCGCGATTTTTTATTATTATCAAAAACATCCAGGTACGTGAAGTCCGCATCCAACATCTGTTCATCTTTCGACCAGGAATAGGAGGTTACCGAACTGAAATTCATTTTCTTTCCGCTTTTTTTGATATTTGCATAAGTAGAAAATAATTCCCGTTCATAAGACGAGGGAGTGTTGTAATTGACCAGATACCTGTCTTTCCTTAAAGAATCTAGGGCATGATAAGCATATCCCCCGTCAAAAGAATTATTGTAATTGGCTCCCAAGGCTATCTTCCAGTTTCGGGCGGCATATGCTATCCCCTGATAGCGGATATCATAGGAATCCGAAGGATTGGATTTCCGGCTTCCGTCATATCGGTTTTTAAAGTATCCCCGGGTTTTATTATAAGCATACGAAATCTTATTATACAGTTTACCTACCGGAAGATGAGCCACGATATGGTAATGCTGCGACTCATAACTGGAATATCCCGCCTGTGCCTGTAAGGAAAAGCGGGAAGCCGGAAGATTGGTGGTGATATTGATCAACCCGTTGATGCTATTGCGGCCATATAAAGTGGTTTGCGGTCCACGCAAAACCTCGATTTGACGAATGTCGTACAGGTCGAAGATAAAAGCATTTTTGTCAAAAACGGGAACGCCGTCGACATACAACCCGACCGGGGGCGTGCCTGAAACCGTGCCGATTCCCCGGATATATAAAGGGGTAGATAATTTCAGCCCCCCTTCCTGCATATAAAAATTGGGTACTATGCCCGAAATATTACGTAAGTCCGGATTATTTTCACCCGGAATGCTGAGAGGAGTAACTACAGTCAGTGCAACAGGAATATTGCCGGGTTTTAATTCTCTCTTTTCAGCGGTTACGACAACTTCCTCCAATTCCCGGATGGAATGATAAGTGGAATCGGCAGGAACCGCAGTCATCGGTTGCTGTCCCCAGCTCCCCAGATAATGCATTAGCAATAATATATTGAGAACTAATCGCATTATGAAAAATTTATAATTATAAAAAATATTCAGAATTTACCGGACTTTGCGAACCGGAAAACTCTGGTGATCAGGTGATCTGTTCTGCTTACTTTTACCTAAGGTATAAAATACTCTATTCTTTTGGGTAGAGGAATTTAATTCCGCAGAATTTCGATCGGGAAGATTATGCCATCATAGCCGGAGGGGCTCTCAGGCCAACGGAAGAAGGATTATCCAGGGAATAAACTTCGGATGAGGGGGGAAAGAAGTCGGATTTTTCACTGAATTCCGGAATACAAACGGTCTTTTTATCACTTTCCCTCTTCCATTTACGGACTATATAAGTGTGATTTTGCTCTATGCCTGACGTTATCCGGTGTTCATAAGCAATAGATTCCGGAAGAAGAGAGATGGCTTCCGGATTACCTCCCGTTCCTCTGAAGTATAAACAAACGATCAGAAAAGCAGGAACAAGCAGGTAGATAAACATATGTGCCGATAACCCCAGAAAAAACATGTTGCAAAGCTATAAATAAATCGACAGGAGGAAATTGAAAATAGAATTTTTTTAGAAAAAAGTGCTTCTCTTTTGGAATATTACAAAAAAGATTCTAATTTTGTAATCGATAAAAATTTGTAATAATTACAATTTAAGAATGATTATAACTCAAAGTCCACAGGAATATTTGGAAAGTTACGGAATCAAACCTTCTTTACAACGGATAGCGATCATGGAATTTTTGATGAAGAACCGGATCCATCCTACCGTTGAGGAGATTTACAATGCACTATATGTAAAGGTGCCCACGCTTTCCCGGACCACGGTTTACAATACACTTAAATTGTTCGCCGTACAGAAAGCGGTTGTAACCTTGGTGATCGACGACAAAAATGTGCGTTTTGACATCGACACTTCTTGTCATGCCCATTTTCAGTGTTGCAGTTGCAACCGTATTTTTGACGTAGCGGTGGTGGACAGGGGAATGTTGCAGCAAAAACAAATCGGCGATCTGACGATAACGGAGACCCATTTGTATTATAAGGGATACTGTTCCAGATGTAAAGCATAAAATAAGGTGGAGTAATCCGCTAAATCATATTAATCAATAAAACGAAAGTATTATGAAAAAATTTATTTGTACGGTGTGTGGCTATGTACACGAAGGAGAAGAAGCTCCGGAATTTTGTCCTCAATGTAAAGTGCCGAAAAGTAAATTCAAAGAATTGGTGGATACCGAAGGCGCACTGACTTTTGCAGACGAACATGTCATTGGCGTTGCCAAAGGAGTAGATGCAGAAGTATTGGAAGGGTTGAAAGCACATTTCAACGGAGAGTGTACTGAAGTGGGTATGTACCTGGCCATGAGCCGACAGGCCGATCGCGAAGGTTATCCTGAGGTAGCGGAAGCGTTTAAACGTTACGCCTGGGAAGAAGCAGAACATGCCTCGAAATTCTGCGAATTGTTAGGCGAATGCGTTTGGGATACCGAAACCAATCTGAAAAAACGGATGGAAGCTGAAGCAGGAGCGTGTGAAGATAAAAAACGGATTGCTACCTTGGCTAAAAAACTGAACCTGGACGCTATTCACGTTACCGTACACGAAATGTGCAAAGATGAAGCCCGTCACGGAAAAGGATTCGAAGGTCTGTACAACAGATATTTCAAAAAATAATCCAGAGAAAAAGTCAAGATGATTCAAGGTATTTGAAACGAGATTCATCGAGCATTCCTTTAATAATTTTCTTTTTATGGTCCTGGGCTTGACAGCTCCAGGGCCATTTTTCTTTACCACAGCAAACCTATTGACCGGGACAGCGTATAATTTTAACGGACAGAAACAAAAACGTTGTTACTGACGATTACTGATGATTTAAAAATAAATTCCAATGAAAAGAATCGTTTTATTACGTCATGGCGAGAGCCTATGGAATAAGGAAAATAAGTTTACAGGATGGACTGATGTGGATTTATCGGAAAAAGGAGTGGAGGAAGCGAGGAGAGCGGGGGATTTATTGAAGGAAAAGGGATTTGTCTTCGACAAGGCATACACTTCTTATCTGAAAAGGGCCATTAAAACTTTAAACGTCGTGTTGGACCGTATGGACCAGGATTGGATTCCGGTGGAAAAGAACTGGCGGTTAAATGAAAAACATTACGGGGCCTTGCAAGGCTTGAACAAAAGCGAAACGGCTGCCGAATATGGCGACGAACAGGTCTTGATCTGGAGAAGAAGCTATGATATTCCCTCCCCGGCATTATCTCCCGAAGATCCGCGGAATCCCCGTTTCGATCCCCGCTACAAAAATGTGCCGGAGGCAGCGCTACCGCTCACCGAATCACTGAAAGATACCGTAGAACGTATTTTACCTTATTGGAAAAAAGAGATTTTTCCTTCGCTCAAAAAAGCCGACCAGATATTGGTTGTTGCTCACGGGAACAGTTTGAGAGGGGTCATCAAATACTTAAAGGACATTCCGGACGAAGATATCGTAAATCTTAATTTACCCACAGCAGTGCCTTATGTTTTTGATTTCGACGATGACTTGCAGTTGATCGACGATTATTTTTTAGGCGACCCCGAAGAAATCCGTAAACTCATGGAAGCGGTAGCCAACCAAGGAAAGAAAAAATAGATAACCGGAACGGCATACGGTTATAGTTTCCTATATACACCTGAAATGAAACCGAAATCTTTCGACCTGATTTCGGTTTCAATTTCAATATCGTCCTTTTCCATGGACTTTATGCTCCGGCATTTAAGCGATGGTGATCCGATGGTCCAGGTAAATATCCTGAATAGCATGTAATAACTCTACACCTTCTTGCATACTTTTCTGAAACGCTTTTCTTCCGGCGATCAATCCCATGCCTCCGGCCCTTTTATTTATGATAGCGGTAATGCCGGCCTCCTGCATATCGTTTGCTCCGTTGGAAGCTCCACCTGAGTTGATCAATCCGACACGTCCCATATAACAGTTGGCCACCTGATAACGGCAAAGGTCGATAGGATGATCGGAAGTAAGCTGTGTATACATTCTGGGGTCCGTTTTACCGAATTTCAAGGCAGTAAATCCTCCGTTGGTCACAGGCAGTTTTTGCTTGATGACATCGGCCTCAACGGTTACCCCCAGATGATTGGCTTGGCCGGTGAGATCGGCAGCTTCATGGTAATCCGCACGATCGGTTTTAAAGGCCGGATTTCTTAAATAGCACCATAATATCGTAAGCATCCCCAGGGAATGTGCATATTCGAACGCCTTCGCAATCTCTGTGATTTGGCGACGACTTTCCGTAGAACCATAATAGATCGTAGCGCCTATCCCGATCGCCCCCAGGTTCCAGGCTTCCTTCACAGTGCCGAACAATATCTGGTCGTAACTGTTCGGATAGCTCAATAATTCATTGTGATTGATCTTTACGACGAAAGGAATTTTATGGGCATACTTCCGCGAGACAATCCCTAAGGTGCCGAACGTGGAAACGACGGCATTGCATCCTCCTTCTACCGCCAGCCGGACAATATTTTCAGGATCGAAATAAAGAGGATTGGGAGCGAAGGATGCTCCGGCAGTGTGTTCTATTCCCTGGTCCACCGGCAATATGGATAAATATCCGGTTCCCGCCAAACGCCCATGGTCGAGAAGTCGCCGGAAATTGTTCAAGGTAGGAATGTTCCGGTCGCTATCGATCCACAACTCGTCCAGCATAGACGGCGAGGGGATATGGATCAAGGATTTATCAATGGTTTTGCAAGTATGTTCCAGATAATATTCCTCTTTGTCGCCAAGTATTTCTGTTAATGTAGTTGCCTTTTTCATAGCCTCAGTTTTAAATTCTTCATTTAAGTACGGGGGCTTTTTCAAAGGGTTACTTCAAACGACCTCTTCTTTCAAATACTAACGGGCATAAAACAGGAAAATTGCAGGTCTTTTTTGAATATCGGGTTTTTGTGTTTTCCATTCCTGCACCGGCATAGTTCTAATATATTCATTTTCAGTAGTAATGTCACAGGCTACCGAAAGTAAGGTTTTAGGGCTAAGCACCCTTAGCATTTCCTCGAAAAGTTTCAGATTCCGGTAGGGCGTTTCTATAAAAATCTGGGTCCGGTTTTCCTGGGCCGATTGCCGCTCATAGTTTTTCAGCATTTTCTGCCGGTCACTTTCCTTCACCGGCAAATAACCGTTGAAAGAAAAGCGTTGTCCGTTCATACCGGAAGCAATCAGCGCCATGAGGATAGAGGAAGGACCCACCAAAGGAATGACTTGTATTCCATTCCGATGTGCCAAAGCAACCAGTTCGGCTCCCGGATCGGCAATTCCGGGACAACCGGCTTCGGAAATAATACCCACATCTTCTTTTGCCAGGTAATCCAGACAGGCTTCGATGTCTTCGGGAGCCGAATGCTCGCTAAGCTCTACAAAAGTGAGCAACTCTACATCGATTTTTTTATCGATTTTTTTCAAATAGCGACGTGTATTTTTCGGATTTTCACTGGCGAATACTTTCAACGACTTTATAATAGTAAGGACTTCGGTGGGTATGACATGATGAATATCGGTTTCTCCTAAAGTATTCGGTATCAGAAATAATTTTCCCATAGATTTATTAGCAGAATGAAACACTTATTTTCCTCCAAAGGTAACATCTATTTTTGCATTATTGCTATCTTTGTAATGACAATTTAAGCGAGTATGAAATTAACAATTTTGGGCAGCGGCACATCGCAAGGCATTCCGGTAATTGCCTGTAATTGCCCTGTTTGTCTTTCGACGGATAAAAACGATAAACGGTTGAGATCATCCGCCATGCTGGATATCGGTGGAAAGAAACTGATCTTTGATGCGGGGCCTGATTTCCGTTATCAAATGCTACGCAGCGAGGTGAAAGATATCCGTGCCATCTTATTGACCCACGGTCACAAAGATCATGTAGGGGGCTTGGATGATGTCCGCGCTTTCAATTGGGTAAAACAAGGTGGAGTAGACGTATATGGAAACGAGGGAACCCGGGAAGTGGTCTATAAGGACTTTTCCTATGCTTTCGCTGCCTTCCGCTATCCCGGCGTACCCGAGATCAATTATCACATTTTAGACGAAAATCCTTTTTATATCGATGATATTCTAATTACCCCGATACCGGTTTTACATTATAAAATGCCCGTATTAGGATTCCGGATCGGCAATTTTGCCTACATCACGGATGCCAAAACAATACCCGATCGTTCTATGGAGTTGCTAAAGGGGGTGGAATACCTGGTTATCAATGCTCTCCGAAAAGAATCTCATCTTTCGCATTTTAACCTTGAAGAGGCTTTGTCGGCAATTCGATCCATACAACCCAAAGAAGCGTGGTTAACGCATATCGGCCACCAGATGGGCCTGGCGTCGGAAGTTTCCAAAGAATTGCCCGAACATGTAAAACTGGCTTATGACACTTTCACTACTGAGATTCCCGAAGACTAAAAAAGAAGGGGAATTTCTTTTTAGATCGTTTGGATTTATTACATTTGTATGATTTTTGAGAAAATGAGAGAAATAGGCGTGCTTCTCTCAATTATTTATTGATTAACAGTAATTTAAATATAGATGGAAAACGGCGGAGAAAAAATTATTAAAATCAACATTGAAGAGGAAATGAAGTCATCCTACATTGACTATTCGATGTCGGTGATAGTTTCGCGAGCTTTACCGGATGTGCGGGATGGTTTGAAACCGGTGCATAGGCGGGTATTATTCGGTATGGATGAATTGGGGCTCACTTCTGGCAAGCCCTACAAAAAATCAGCCAGAATTGTAGGAGAGGTACTCGGTAAATATCATCCTCATGGTGATAGTTCAGTATATATGGCCATGGTACGTATGGCCCAGGAATGGTCGTTGCGTTATCCGTTGGTCGACGGCCAGGGAAACTTTGGTTCTGTAGACGGAGATAGTCCGGCCGCTATGCGTTATACGGAAGCCCGTATGGCTAAGATTACCGAAGATATGTGTGTGGATATCGACAAAGATACCGGCGACATGATGGATAACTTTGACGGCTCCCTGAAAGAGCCTACTGTGTTACCCACCCGCATACCTTATTTATTGGTCAACGGAGCGCAAGGCATTGCCGTAGGTATGGCCACCAATATGGCTCCCCATAATATTGTCGATACGGTCGATGCCATTTGTGCTTATATCGATAATCCCGACATAGATATCGAGGAACTGATAAAAATCATCAAAGCTCCGGATTTTCCCACCGGCGGCCAGATCATCTGTGACGGCGACGATCTGCGGGCCA
>CAJKZL010000013.1 GCA_905204385.1 uncultured Odoribacter sp.
ATAAGAAAAATTTCTTCATAAAATAATATTTACATTCACAAGCGATTGTTTTAGGATCCATTAAACAATCTTTACAATTAAAGCCACAAAAGTATATACTTTAGGGAAGGCTTGTTTCTACTTTACGGTATGCAACCCGCACAATGTTGCAAACCCGCGACGGAAATACATATAGTAAGGAAAAATTTAACATTTCCAGAAGCATAAATTTAAGGGCACTTCCGAAAGAGGACTGCAGCCAAATGCTTAAATTTATCCCATCTTATCGTTTATGACAAACGAATATTTTTCACTGAAACAAAATGTTACAGTATGCTGGAATTTGAACTGACAGAAGAGTATATAGAACTCATCAAACTACTGAAGGTATTGCAAATAGCAGAAAGCGGAGCCATGGCCAAAGCTTTGGTCGAAGCGGGTGAAGTGCGCCGCAACGGAGAAATCGAAACCCGCAAGCGGGCGAAAATCAGAAGAGGAGAAACCATCGAAGTTTTGGGAGAAACCATTATTACCCGTTAATAAGGGCTTTCTTTCTTTTTTTCTCGATCTCAAAAGCGATCCGATGACTTTCGAGGGACGATTCGATATGGGGCAGCAACCGATCGCCCTGCCGGGTTTCCACCGCCCGGATAAAATCGCGTACGATTTCCTGGTCGGCACCGCCGTGGTAATTACACTCTCCCGAATAAGCCGAAAAATCATACGCCTCGTCCGGCCACGCAGGATGGAAATGGCGTACGGTCAACGATTGCTCGTCCCCGAAAGCTTCACCCCGGCTGAACATGAAATGGGTCCTCCTTCCGGATTCCCGGGTAAAGGCATCCATGGAAAAATTGATCGTCACTGCATCTTCCATCAACATGGAGACCACCTGATGGTCGACCACATCGTTGTCGCAATGATATACGCAACGCCCATAAGGCCCCGTCTGCAATTCTTTCAGAATGATCGCATCCGAATCGCAACCGTCGGGCATATCGAAATGCCGGAGCCATCGTTTCCGGCGATAATAAAGTTCCAAAGCCGAATAAGGACATTCTTTCTCGACGCGACAACCGTCGATACACCTCATGCTACTCCCGGAAGGAGCATTTTCACTGCGAAACCATTTTAAAGTCCCATAAGAATCCACTGCCAGGCACTTCTTTCCGGTCAACCATACCAATAAGTCTAAATCATGACATGCCTTGGACAAAATCATGGGATTGGTTTCACTTTCCTTCCGCCACAATCCGCGGACAAAAGCATGGGTCATCCGTTCGATTCCCACCGCTTCCACATGATTGACGCTAATCAGTTCTCCCAGTTGCCGACTGTCTACAATCTCGCGGAATTTTTTAAAATAAGGATGATAACGCAGGACATGGCACGCCCCGACAATGCATTCTTTGCTCCGGGCTTTATCGACAATAGCCGTACATTCCTCCCAGGTCTGAGCAATGGGTTTCTCCAGTAAAACGTCATACCCCTGTTCGAGAGCCCTCATCGTCGGCTCATAATGCATATGATCAGGCGTGCAGATAAAAACAGCATCGGCCGCTTTAGGCTTCGATAAGAAATCCTCCCAGGAAGAGAAACAGTTTTCCTCCGTTACCCCGCAACGGGCTGCCAAATGTTCGCGGCGCACCCGGTTAGGTTCCACAACAGCAACCACCTGCATTTCCTGAGGATGCAATTCCGCATAAGCATTCATCCGGTTACCGGCACCGATAGCAACAACTGTAATCATATTCAATACATTTCCAGCATTCCTTTAATCGCTCCCAGATAGTATTCACGCCAGCCTTCAGCAATCTCTTCATATACCTCGTCCGGGATATGAGTATGCGACAATTCCACACAAGTGGCAGCACCTTGTTTTTTCATTGTAATCCGCACCACCGACTGTTCCTCCTGTTCGCCAAAAAACCATTCCTGTACCAGGCGTTTGTTCGGCACCACTTCCAGATTTACACCCGTGATATCCCCTTCCCACAGAGAAAATACATATCCGGCTTCAGGCTTCATATCGGCGGGATATCCACTCCAGAGTTCAATCTGAAAGGCATTGGTCAGAGCGGAAAAAACTTCTTCCGGATCAGCCAGGATATCCAGTGTGTATTGAAAATCTTTCATATCAAAACAATTTTGAAGGAGGCTAAGATAATACAAAATGTCCGAAACATCAAGAGCATAACTCTCCCTTCCTCTCATCCGTCCTTCTTATCACACTCTCTGAAAAACAAGAGATTTTTTACATCCTCCTGCTCGCATGGAAAATCCTAAGCTGAAAACAACATACGTACAGCCACAGAAACATCGTTTTTCTCCAAAGCCGATTCGTGAATATAATTCAAGAATTTCAATACCCGGAAAGCATTGAAATAATCAAAAAAGCGCCGTTTGAATTGATACAGAGAAGCACAATTGGCATTTATTTCGGCAATTTTCTCTCCGGCCTGACCTTCGTTCAAAAAATCCCGGAGAGGAAATTCTTGTCGGCAGAGGTAAGCATTTACCTGATCGGCAGAGGTTTTATATAAAACATCGATTCCTTGCAAAAAAGATTTAAGCATCCGGAAAGCTTCGAAGTTATAAACGGGAAAACGACCGCCGTCAGCGACTATTTGCCGGAGTGACCGCCCGGTTCCGAAAGGAGTCCGCTCGGAGAAACGGGCTGAAGGATAAACGGTAGTCGTTCCCAAAGTCTGATAACGTCCGGTAGCGATCAGCTTTTGCAAAAAATAAAAATCTTCGCCGGCCTGCCGCTTATTCATGCCTCCCTGCGCTACGTAATCGGAAGCCCTCACGGCAAAAGCCGAACCGATACAATGATAAGCATGAGGATGACCGGCAAACGCCAATCCTCTTCGATAATACCTAAGGTAAAGTTCGTATTTGATCATCGCTTCTTCCACCTCCTTACGTTCACCTTCCCAACGATGGGCATAAGCAATGGAAACTCCGGCCAGAGGCTTGGAGCGAAAAATCCGGATCACCTCATCGGTGTAATCCGCATCCACCCAGGTATCTGCATCCAGGGAAAGTATGGAATGGCCGGGCTTTCCATGAGTATAGAAGAAAAAAGCCGCCCGATCCATAGCTATTTTACGGGCCAGCCCCACTCCTGCATAGCGGGCCGGCAAATCGTAAGCCCTGACTACCCGGCATTCGATGCGGGGATTCACCCATTCTTTTCCTATATAATCCTCTATTTCATCGGCCAGACGGCAGTTGTTCCCCTTAATCTCTTCGGGACAATTTTCAGCGTGATTGACCAGAATCACAACGCCCACATTCCCTTGCTTGCAAGTACCTCGGGCCAAAGAATCCAATGTTCCGAAAATATCCCGGTCGTCCAATACCGGGATGATGACAATGGCTTCCGGATCATTGTCGAACTTCAAAGGCTCATTTATCGGATTACGGTCGAAATACCGCTCAAAAACTTTCATGGACTCAGCAGCAAAACATTGGACACCCTTTGCCCCGCTCCGGAAATGTCCCGGCCGGTTAAATTAAAAAAGGCTGAATAACTCAGCCTTTTTCCGTTCGTTCGATGGGAAAATTACTTCCCGCTATTGTTTTTATACTCTTCATTCAGCAGCCGCACGACATCGTTCGTGATGTCGAAGCCATTCTCTGCATATAAAACGGTACTCCCTAATTGCGTACTCAATACGATATCGAAATTGTTATCCTTATTATATTCTTTCAGGAAAGAAGTGATTTTATTAAATAGCTGACGATTCAAATCATTCTGTTCCCGGGCCGTTTTGTCGATCATATCCTGTTGCAATTTTCTCAGATTTTCCTGTTTCACCAACAACTGATCACGGGCGTCGATGGCGCGAGCTTCGGAAAGGAAACCGTTATTTTGCAATTTACGCTGAAATTCATTGGCTTCCTGATCCAGAGATTTAGCCTTCACATTCAATTCCGTTCTTCTTTCTTCCTGTTTTTTCAAAAATGCCTCGTTCAATTCTATAGCAAGCAGGTAATTATTCATCAATGTATCGGTATTGATGTACACAATTCTCGTTCCTCCGGTACTTGTCATTCCGTTAGTTCCGGCAGGGGCGGCTCCAGTATTTTTATCGGGAGTGCAACTGCTTAAAGAAAGGACACTTACAGCGATGACTAACACCACATTTAAAACGATAGAATGATTCTTCATAAATTTTACAACTTCGTTAATAATAAAATGAACGCCTTACGCTTAACATCATAATTTTATTGCAAAGATATATTTCTCTTCACTTAATTGTCCTGGTTTTTCTTTTTTTCTAGATAATAAAGCTTCTTTAACAGATCTATTTCCCCCGGATTCAGCCATTCTTTTTTTTCCCTCACCCTTTTCTGAGCCCTCAACCAGCGGTAAGCATCCAAAGATTCCGTACCGACTCCCAGACGCACATCCACATGCCCTTTCATTTCCACGCTTCGGGCATATTCGTTGATGACCATTTTCTGATTCATATCGGCATCCATCTCCCGGGTAGGCGAATAGGCTTGCTTCAATATTCCGTTCATATTATTCCGGGCATTGATCAAATTCTGACGGCGGGCCGATCCCCAACGCCGGACAATTACCGCTTCGGACAACAGGAGAGTATCCGGCGACATAAAAATACCGGCCATATATTCATTTTCGCGTAAAGTGTCCGGAACGATCACTCTGCACGGCTTATACCCGACATAGGTAAAAAGAATGGTATCCCCCCGGGCGGTGCGGATCCGGAAACAGCCTTCATCATCCGACAAAACGCCTTGCAGCTTACCATAGCGGCAAGTCACATTGATCAAAGGCTGAGAAGTTTCCGCATCGAGAACGATACCGGAGAAAACGAGACTGTCCGGCCTGGCCAGGACTTGTCCGTAAAGCCCCGGTAAACTCCATAACAGCAGGAGAATGATAAAATTAATTTTTACCATTCTCATTAGCTATTTCAGTATGTTGCAAAATATTTAAAAGCAGTTCGCGGGCCCGGAACAATTGTGCTTTTACCGTGCCCAAAGGGATGGATAAGGTATCCGCTATTTCTTCATAAGAAAATTCATCGAAATACCGCAATTCGATCAACCGACGATATCTGCCTTTCAGTAAGGCGACTTTTTCACGCATAAAAGCGGCACGTTGCTGACGGATAGCCTCCTCATCGGGAGTGCGTACATCTGCCGGGATGCTATTGATGTATCCCCGGTCATCCGGATTTATATCGTCCACATCCAAAGAAACGGTCTGGGCTTTCTTCTTCCGGATAAAGTCAATCGTATTATTGGAAGCAATCTTAAACAGCCAGGTGCTGAAGGCAAATTGAGGAGAATAATAATTCAGACTGGTAAAAGCTTTTTCGAAGGCTTCAAACATCAAATCCTCTGCATCCGTCCTGTTATTCACCATTTTCAGTATCATAAAATATACCGAATCCTTATACCTTTTAAAAAGTTCCCCATAGGCTTTTTCATCCCCGGCAATCGCATTACGAACTATTTTATAGTCGTATAAAGCCTTTTCTGACAAGTTGTTAGTTATCTCCATTTCTTACTACTAAATATTGAATACATACAATAATACCATTTGTAGATAAATCCAAATGCGTTTACAGTCAACGAAGTTATGAATAATTTCCTTTGCCCCAGATGCTTTAAACAAGTATTTATTACAATTAAATCCATTAAAAATGTTAAGATTGTAAGAATAGCCGCATACTTCCATAATATTGTCGATATTATGAAATAAAAAGCTAAAAGATAAAGCCCCCCTTCTACGATAAAACCGACATTGCTCCATAATCTCGCTTTCCAGGGCCATCCTCTCTTATCGGCATAGTGATAAGAGCAATCATCCTTCCAGGCTTTCCGGCTTTCGTCTCCAATCCGTATCCTGGCGTCCTTCTGTTTCACTACGCGTACCTCTCCTTTCAGCGACAATACCTTTACCATTTGAGAGTCGAAACCGATATATTCCTGAGTATTACCAGTAAAACCTCTTTTTTCCAAATAATATTTTTTCCGGTACCCCATATTATAACCATTACCGGACACATACATCCTGCAACGTACCAACAACAGCGTCTTCCAAAACCAAAGAAAACGGAAATACCGCCTGATGCCCAGAATATTTTTCTCCACCGGATCAGTGGCATACCCGATCACCACTGCCGTACGATCGTCGAAAGCCGACTGCATCTCCCTCACCCAGTGTTTGCTCTCGGGCTGGCACTTGATGTCGGTAAATAATAAAATATCGTTCCGCGCAGCCAGGATACCTATATTAATAGCAAGCTTTTTAGTACTCCGGAATTTGGTGTCCGGAAAAATCCGGGTAGTCTTTAAATGAGCATATTGCTTTTGCAGATCCGATAAGACCTCCTGCGTATCGTCCTCCGAACACTCGTCCACCACTATCACTTCGTAATCAGGATAATCCTGATTCAAAAAGGCTTCCAGATTTTGTTTCAGCAGTTCCCCTTTATTGGCACAGGTCAGGATAACCGATACTCCTTCTTCCCGGCTCTTAGAGGTGAAAGTCTTCTTCGACCATACGACCGAACCTCTGTACAACAAAAGGATGATATGACAAAGAAATAAAAAAACGAGTAAAATCACCAAATACGGATCACTACCCGAACTTTCCCAATACTCCACAAAACTATTCATGACCATAATAAAACTTTGAGGCGACTTTGTCCGTGAGCAAAATAAAAAATTCATTCCTTTAGCCCGGACGGAACAAAATCACATCAGTACATTTATTCTATACTAATGTTTACATTTGCTAACTTTAACTATTGCTCAGTAAATGCGAACGTTAGTATATCCTTCACTCTCCTTTTCAAAGCGTTTTTCAAAAAAACGTACAAATATAGTCACTTATCGATGATTTTTTTTGCATTTCAGAATATATTTTCCCACTTTTGAAATGTGTCCGGCAGAACAGGGATACTCTTAAAAATAGAATCATTAACTAACATTAATTTTAAAACACTATGAGTGAAAAATCAAGAGGAATTATCGGTATTTTAACCGGAGGAGGAGATGTTCCGGGGCTGAACCCGGCTATACGTGCCGTCACCATCCGTGCGTTAAGAGAAGGATATAAAGTTATCGGAATCCGGAGAGGTTGGAAAGGTCTGGTGGATGTGGTCAGAGATAAAAAAGCGGATAATTCCAGCAATTTCTTTGAACTCACGGAAGAAATAGTCAACAAGGCCGGACGGACAGGAGGAACTTTCCTACACTCTTCCCGTACACGTGCCTCCCATGTTCCAAAATCAGCGGTTCCGGAACATCTGAAAGACAAATACACGGATGAAATCAACGACTTGACCCCTGAGGTACTCCAAAATCTGGCTTTCATCGGCATCGACTATCTGATTCCCATCGGCGGGGACGATACCCTGAGTTATGCAGTGCGCCTGAGCCAGGAAGGTGTGAAAGTAGTCGCCATTCCCAAGACCATGGACAATGACGTACCCGGAACGGATTATTGCATCGGCTTCAGTACCTGCATCACCCGTACAATAGAGCTGACCCATGACTTGCGCACCTGCGCGGGCTCTCACGAACGCCTGCTGGTGCTGGAAGTTTTCGGACGCTATGCCGGCTTCTCGGCCATGCTGCCGACGCTTGCCGGAGCCGCCAATCGCTGTGTGATACCCGAATACCAATTCGACATAGAGAGATTGGCTGAACTACTATGCCAGGACCGTTATACCAATCCGAGTAGATATTCCGTCGTACTGGTATCCGAAGGAGCAAGCTACAGCGGCGGACAAATGATGTTCCAAAGCGAGGAAACGGACATGTTCGGCCATAAAAAGCTGGGTGGAATCGGAGATTATGTTTCCAACGAACTCAAAAACCTATCTCCAAAATTCAATCATGGCGAAACCATCAATGTGATCAATCAGAAACTGGGATATATGGTCAGATGCGGTAATCCCGACGCGATGGACTCTATTGTACCGATGGCATACGGCAACCTCGCCCTCGACCTGATTTCCAAGGGAATGCACGGACGTTTGGTGATATTGAGAAACGGAAGGTACGACAATGCCCCCATAGACATCGTAACCAGCAGTAAAAAATTAGTGGACATCAAAAAATTCTATAATACGGATCGCCTGCGTCCGCAATATAATAGCTTCGAATTTATGCCACAGATGATTCTTTAAGTGTAAATGACCGAAGCGGACAGCGGGAAGGCTATACAGTACCGGCAAAGAAGGCGAATACCCAATCCCGCAGTCCCGGATGCTCTGAAAGGCTATAGGCCAGGACCAGTGGTATTCATCCCCCTTGTCTTTACCTGTAGCCTTTCGCTATAACCCTCCCTCCGCCTGGCTTTCTTACTTAGTTTTTCTAGGGGTTGCATTTCTGGAAATGGAATCCTGAGCCACACTATCTACGGCAACGATTACTGTTTCCGTTTCAACAATAGTCCCGGACTCCATCGGTTGTTCAGCAGCTGCCCGTTCAGCAGCTCTTTCTTTTTTCTTTTGAGAATTTCCGCAGGAAGCCATAAACAATATTACAGCAAACAACGCGGTATACATCCATACGGAAGAGCATTTCTTTTTCATTTCCTGTTCTTATTAAAGGTTACAGAAAAATCATACGTACATCCGTAAAAAAAGTTTATAAAAACTGGAACTTTATCCCCAGTGATAAATTAAAGATATCGGTAATTCTAAGGTATTTATTGCAGAAATAACTGATAATATACAGATCGTTGGTTCCGAATTCATAGAATAAGGTCAACCGCTCCGACAACCCTATCGGACGGACTTTAAAATTCAAACGCTGCCCGAAGGCCAGATTAAAGCGAAGATTGGTGGCCAGTCCATAATAGCCGTCGGGATATTTATCGGGTTCCCGGGACCAGAACTCCCTGCCGAAAATCTTATTCATATAGAGACTTACCGTGAAAGGCTCCGCCATCCATTTACTTTTCCGGATATTGATCTTCCAGGGGATATAGTTCTCTTTCAGGGTAATCGTCAAATGCCCGTGATCACCGTCGAAGCGGGGCAGATAACCCAGAAACAAATCGGTTTCCCATTGTTTTTTCCGTCCGTAATCCCACCCTACACCTAAAGAAATCAGCCCCATAGAGCCGGCATATTGGATTTTTTCATAACGGGGGATCAAACTTTCCCAACCTTTTTTATACTTTTCGAGCTTTCGGGCATGTCGGTTTTCAAGTTTATCGTTTGCTTCTTGTCCGGCCAAAGCCTGGAAATAACTCCCCGTCGCCAGCAACATCGAGAGGATCATGACGGAAACCCTCATTCTCTTAAAAATAAACCACTTGATAGTCATAACCGTCTTTAGTTATTGTAAACAACAGGTAATTTCTGTTTTTCATGGCATCCGAACCATAATACATGATTCCATCGTTAAAAAATTCATTCTCCATTAAATGGTGTTCATGAGCATGTACACAAAACATCAGATTCCGGAATCGCTTCAGATATTCATGAAAAACGAGCTTCACATTATTATTAAACACGATGTCTCCCGGCTCGGCATGCATCATTGCAATAGTCCGATCGTACTCCACGCCGACCGTATCGGCAATTTCACGCTGAATAAATTCAAAATCCGGTACAGGAGTCGAATAATCGAACTCCAGGGCATTGGTATTCAAGCCCAGAAATTTTATTCCTCCATAAATAAAGGAAAAATTCAAATCCCCGTACATCGCCCGGTAAATCTCACCTCCGGTTCCCAGGTGGTCGTGGTTGCCGATAATCGCCACATAGGGCACCTTCAGGTTATTCATAATGTCGTGTATCCAGCAAAACTCCTTTTTCATGCCGAAATCGCTGATATCTCCTCCATGCACCACAAAATCGATATCGTCACGGCGATTCACCGCCTTGACGAAATCCTCCGTTTCATCGTACCACCGCTGAGTATCTCCCATAAATGCAAAACGGACCGTATCCGCATGCCGGTCATTTGCACATATCCTCCGAATATTCTTCTGATTGATATTATTGTACTTTTTATCCAAACGAGTGTCATAAGGATGATATTCGAAAGGATTACATCCCCCAAGAATAAGGGCTATGCCCGCTGCCAACCATAATTTTTTCATAAGTCGATTTATTTATTACCGAGACAGGCTTTTTACGCATTACATACGTATAATTTCCTAAAGCAGACATTATCTCCGGCACATCACCCGGAAACGACTGCTTTTTTAATGATTTCAAATGATTTTTTATAACACTGTCCGATTATTTTGTGCTAATATACAAATAACGTGCCAACCGAAAGAAAAAAAATTATCTTTGTTCATCTCAACAAACTACAAATTACGCATGAATATACATTTTATCGCTATCGGTGGAAGTGCGATGCATAATCTGGCACTCGAACTTCACAAAAAAGGAGAGCAGATCTCCGGTTCGGACGATGAAATCTTCGAACCTTCCCGCTCCCGACTGGAACAAGCCGGAATATTACCCGATGCCTGGGGTTGGTTTCCCGAAAAAATCACCTCCCGACTGGACGCGGTCATTCTGGGCATGCATGCCCGCAAAGATAACCCCGAATTATTGAAAGCCAAGGAACTAGGCATTCCCATATTCAGCTATCCGGAATATCTTTACGAGCAGACTAAAAACAAAAAAAGAGTGATTGTAGGCGGAAGCCACGGCAAGACCACCACAACCTCCATGATTATGCACGTATTGAAAAGCTGCGGTCTGGAATTCGACTATATGGCAGGAGCTTTGCTGGAAGGATTCGATACCATGGTTCATCTGAGCGACAAAAGCAAGATCGCCGTATTCGAAGGCGACGAATATCTTTCTTCTCCCATCGACAGCCGTCCTAAATTTCATCATTATCATCCCGACATAGCCATTCTGACGGGCATCGCCTGGGATCACATGAACGTTTTTCCTACCTTCGAAAACTACGTGGAACAATTCGCCCTTTTTATTGAAAAAATCACTCCCGGCGGTTTGCTGATCTATTTCGAAGAGGATGAGAATATAAGGAAAGTCGTTAAAAGAGTCCATCCTTCAGTCGTACTTCTCCCTTATCACACTTATCCTCATCGAGTCCGCAACGGGATTACCTATCTCGGTCAAGAAGGAAACACTCCGATACAGATTTTCGGCGAACACAATCTTCAGAACATCTCCGCCGCCTACCTTGCGTGCAGAGAACTGGGCATAAGCGATCAGGAATTTTTAAAAAGCATCGCCACCTACCGCGGTGCAGCCAAACGCCTGCAGAAAATCGCTGAAGACAAACAAACGACGGTATTCCTGGATTTTGCACATTCACCTTCAAAACTACAAGCCACTATTCAGGCTGTCAAAAAACAATATCCCCAACGGAAACTCCTCGCCTGCATGGAATTGCACACCTTCAGCAGCCTGAATGCCGATTTTCTGCCTCAATACAAAAACACCATGGCGCAAGCCGACGAAGCCATTGTTTTCTTTAATCCCGAAGTGGTCAGGCATAAACATCTGCCGGAAATTACGAAAGAGGATGTCGCTCAAGGTTTTGGAAGTCAAAACCTCCGGGTATTTACCGATAATCAGGAACTCCTGGAAGAGTTGAACCGATACGACTATAAAAATACGGTATTATTGATCATGACTTCCGGAAACTTTTCCGGAATCGATCTGCAGGATCTTGCCCAAAAAATGATCAGGAAATAAAAGAGCCAGGGAACATTCCCTGGCTTAACTCACCAAACTTCCTCCTCCGTTTGAAATATAACATAATCACTATATTCTATAAAAAATATAGTTCCTCTCTGTTTTTTTACCCGAACGCCATAATCTTCCAAGTTTATTATAACTTACTGACTAGTGTAGATGCAAATGTAAACAATCTTTTAATATATACAATGTAAATTTCTTTACAAGTAAACAATTTTAGATTGCGTCGTATGGATATGTCAATTAATCAAAGACTTGGAAAGTTTCTATTTGAGAAAAATATTTCTCAGGAGGAGTTGAGAATCAAACTGGGACTGAAAACCAGACAACAAGTGAGTAATTGGGTCAACTGTCATGAACCTATTCCCGACAAATATGTCATGGCAGTGATTCGTTTATTTCCGGATCTGAATGCAAATTGGTTGATCCGTGAAATCGGTGATTCGCGGATCGACGAAAAAACTTTACGTCAGGTTAACCGAAATGAGTATGGATTCTGTGACGACTGTCTGGAAAAGAGTCAGGAAATCGCAATATTAAAATCAAATTTGGAGAAGAAAGAAAAAGAAATCAGAGACCTTTGCAGGGAACTGGGCAAACTGGAAGAACGGCTTATGCGTTATGAGAAGGAAAAATAAGCGAACTTCCGGGGACTGAAAATGTAAAAATATAGCATTCTCCCTTCATTATTAAAAAAACATTTTTATATTTGCAGCAGAAAATTAGACAAAATGATGACAAAACAGAATTGCATAGCTCAGAATTGGTGGTGGCACCGGTTTAAACTTCGTAATAAACGATGAGGTATGTGATCCTTTTGATTCATATAAAACGCCTGATGTTTATTACGAACATCAGGCGTTTTTCTTTTATGCCGAATTTTAAATTTAAATAAACGACAAATGAAAAACGACAAAAAAATTACCCTGACGGAAAAAGAGATGCCTACCAGTTGGTATAATAACGTAGCCGACATGAGCAACAAACCGTTGCCTCCCCTACATCCGGCCACGAAGCAACCCGCACGGAAAGAAGATTTTTTCCCGATTTTTGCTGAAGAACTGGTACATCAGGAATTTTCACAAGAACGATATATCGAAATCCCTGAACAGGTTCAGGACTTATACAAAATATGGCGTCCTACTCCTCTGGTAAGAGCATATGGTCTGGAAAAAGCACTCGACACTCCGGCCAGAATATACTATAAAAACGAAAGAACGAGCATGACAGGTTCTCACAAACCCACCACCGCCATCCCCCAAGCTTATTACAATTACAAACAGGGTATCAAACGCCTCACCACCGAGACAGGCGGCGGACAATGGGGATCGGCATTAAGCTTTGCCGCCCGGTATTTCGGCATCGACCTGAAAGTTTTCATGGTGAAAGTCAGCTACAATCAGAAACCCTACCGCAAATTGATGATGAACACCTGGGGAGCGGACGTGATCCCTTCACCCAGCGAACTGACCGAATCGGGAAGAAAGATCCTGAGCGAACATCCTCACTCCTCCGGCAGTCTGGGCATTGCCGTATCCGAAGCCGTAGAAATGGCCGCCAAAGACCCCTTGACGAATTATACTATCGGAAGCGTCTTAAACCATGTATTGCTGCATCAGACCATTATCGGCGAAGAGGCCATCCGGCAAATGGAAAAAGCCGACGCCGAACCCGATATTGTCATCGGCTGCTTCGGAGGAGGTTCGAATTTTGCCGGCATCGGATTTCCATTCTTACGGAAAAAACTGACGGAAGGCCGGGACATTCGGGTCATCGCCGTGGAACCTCAGTCCTGTCCCAAGCTTACCCGGGGCGCCTTTCAGTATGATTTCGGCGACACTGTAGGCCTCACTCCCCTCATACCGATGTATACCCTGGGGCATAATTTCGAGCCCGCCAATATACATGCCGGCGGTCTCCGCTACCACGGTGCAGGAGCCATCGTCAGCCAATTACTGAAAGATAAGATCATCGAAGCGGTGGATATGCCGCAACTGGAAACTTTCGAAGCAGGAGTGCTTTTTGCAAGGACAGAGGGAATCATTCCCGCACCCGAGTCTACGCACGCCATAGCACAAGCGATCCGCGAGGCCCTGATCGCCAAAGAAGAAGGCAAAACGAAAACCATATTGTTCAATCTATCCGGTCACGGCATGATCGATCTCTATGCTTACGAACAGTACTTTGCAGGCAAACTGGAAAACTATTCCATTCCGGATGAAGAAATCACCGACTCGTTGAACGACCTCGAAAAATTAATCTGATTGCATTTTGAAGTTTAAGGTTTAACGTTTATAGTTTAAGGACGAAAGTTGAGCATCTATCAACTTTAAACCTTAAACTATAAACTATAAACTATAAACTTTCAACTAATCCCCCTTGCAATAGCGCTTAATAATGTTATAAGCGCTCACAATTCCCAATTCCCCGGCCTTACTCAAATCTACGTTCGCCATGGCTTTCTGCCCCGTATAAATGTAAAGCAAGCCGCGGTTGAAATAGGCCTCTGCAATATCCTTATCCTTTGCAATCACCTGGCTATAGGTGGATATCGCTTTGTCGATCTCTCCATTTCTGGCATAGACATTGGCAATATTGAACAGGGCATAAACGAAATCAGGATCGATCTCCAGACATTTATAATATCCTTCGAGTACCGATGAATAATCCACCTTCCGGTGATCGTCCTCTTTCTCTCCCACTATCCGGGGTGCCTTATCTTCTATCGATTCAATATAATCGAACATCAACATCCGGGCATTGGCACGGTTAAACAAAGCCAATAGATTCCGGGGATCTTTTTCGAGCAAAGCCGTAAAATCGTCTATGGCTTTCGGATATTCCTGAAGACTCAGGTAGAAACTTCCCCTCAGCAAATAACTGTCCGAATCTTCCTGTTCGGCAATATTTCCGGACAAGCGCTCAATGGACGATTCCACGAATCCTTCCGGATAATGCTGCGCTTTGTTGCACAACGTAATGGCAGGATTATAATTGTGGGCCTGATTATAAGCCATAATATGCTTATTGTAATATTGTACCTTCCCGCTTCTTAAAGAATCCAGGCTCATATACTGCACATAAAACACCTCCTGCAATTCGATGATTACGTTCTTATCCTGTACCCGTCCGTTGATCACATCCCGGACGTCGTCATACCGGGCATTGATGTCGATCTATTTGCGAATATTAGCCGTCGTATCCGCTAACGCATTCCGGTCGCCTTCTTTCATTTTCTTGTAGCGATCCATAATATTCAGCGCCATGTAGCGGTCCTCTTCGGCAGATGCAGCATTCCCCAGTTCATTTTCCACAGCAGCCCGTACAATATAAGCCTTTACAAAATCCGGATATAACCGGATACTTTCGGAGAAATCATCATAGGCGCCATACCAGTCGCGGATTTCCATTTTCAATAACCCCCGGTTGAAATAAATCAGGATATTATCCGGATTCATGTCCACCACCTTATCCAAATCACGTATGGCCGCATTGGTCTCTCCCACCTCGGCCTTCAGCATGGCCCGGTTGTAATAGGCGAAAATATAATTACTGTCCAGCTTGATCACCTCATCGTAATCCGCCATCGTCTGAGGATATTTTTTCATTTCATACCACACCATAGCCCGGCTCATCAGGATTTTCTTGTTTTCCGGATTCGCCTTCAAAGCCCGGTTGAAATCCTCTATCGCATTATGATAATCTTTTTGCTGATAATAAAGATAGCCCCGCAACCCGAAAGCATCGTCGGAAAACATGTTCAGGTGGATAGCCGAGTTACAATCGGCCATGGCTCCCTCCACATTGTCCAGCTTTTCCCGGACGATAGCTCGGTTGAGATAAGCCGGCAATAATTTAGGGTCTATCATCAAAGCTTTCGAATAATCCTTTTCCGCCTCTTTATATTTCCCCAATTGCGCTTCAGTGATTCCCCGCTGGGCATAAACATACGCCGCCGTAGGATCCAGGGCAATGGCTTCGGCATAATCTTTGAGGGCATCTTCGTACTTTCCCATATTGTTATAGGCAACGCCCCGGTAAGTGTAAGCATGAAAATAATTCGGATTCAATTTGATGGCCTGCGAAAAATCGCGGATCGAACCCTCATAATCATCCAGATTCAGTTTGGCCAATCCCCGGAAAAAATAAGGCTCCGAAAGATAGGGCTTCAACCGGATGATGCTGTTGAAATTGTCGATAGCACTGACATAGTCGTCGAAATAGATGGCATTCTGCCCCATCCGAAGCATACTACTGGTGTTCCATTGAGCATAGGTTTGGCAGACTCCGGTTAGCAGGAGCAAGAGAAAAATAATTTTTTTCATGCGCGGTATAACATCTATTGACGGTCAAAGATAAACAAAAAATGGGATGCTTACGCACCCCATTTTATTATTATGTGTTGATAAAAATTAATAGTCATTATTTTCATCTTCATCGATACCCGGTATAAATTTCCAGGTGGAATTATCATTGGCAGTAGTCAGTGAAGAACCTCCGGTAGTCACATAACCATAGCCTTTGATGGCGAAACCGACTCCACCGATACGGATATACATGGCATCGCGGAATTCGGTCACTTCATGCCAACGGTCCTCGTCTATGCGATATTCCCAGGCAGTTTTCGTACCGGCACCACCGCAGATATATCCTCTGTCTATGCCTCCGTCCAGGTTAGAAGAAAAAGCAACGGCATAGGCTCTGGGAATCTTGCCGTAATCATCGTTCCAGCTTCCATCCTGATCCACCAGGGGCGCTTTTTTATGCCAGTTTGTTCCATCAAAAGCATACACATCCGTAACATTCTGACTTCCATCGGAACCCAGGCAGAGAACCACCTGTCCGGCTACTTTGAAAACCACTCCTCCTACACGCGCATCTCCATCGAAAATTTTTTCGGTCCAAGTGCCGGTAGAGGGATCATATTCATAAATATTCTTGCTGGTGCGTCCGTCAACCTGACCTGTCCCGGCATAACCTTTTCCATTCATTTCGAAAGCGACTCCGCCCCAGAAAGAACAGGCAACCGTATCGGTCGTAAAATCCCGG